>NZ_JBIWAL010000082.1:0-16667 GCF_044760045.1 Pseudomonas sp. NPDC098747
AGCCATGTGCGTTCCTCATATATGTTGCGCTCATGCTGTTGGCTGGCCTTCCTGGCGAGGCGGCCAAGCTAGCATAGCGTTTCAATGGCAGCCAACAGCGCTACGAGCGGTAAACGGGTGGCATGTGGCGGGTTGTCGCATCAGCACAGCAGACTGTCGCCCCATCAACAACCGAACGGGTGTTTGATCATCTGATAGCGCGGGTGTCGCGTAAAAAAAGGCGCGATGTTGCCAGCTTTGGCGGGGTGTTGGAAGCGCTATCCGGCCGAACGTTCCTGATTCGCCCTTTTATTGTGCATCCCACACTTTTTCAGTGTGTTTGCGGTGCACTGATTCGTCATTAAAGTGAGTCGCAGGGTAACGCTGTGGCGGATTGCCATTAAATCCAATGACTTGCGATGACTGTCCGGTCACGCGCAAAGCCCCAGCCCTAAAGAGTTTGAAATATTTTGGCGCAATTATTGCGTGCAGAATAAGGAACGCCCCGTTGGTTTCTTTTTACGAGAAGGAAATTTCGAACGGGCCGGACGCAATCGCTTTCCTTGCAAAGGTAGTTTCGATGAGCATTACCCCAAGCACCAATGGCCTCGAACAAGGGCTCAAACCGCGTCATGTGACCATGTTGTCGATCGCCGGTGTTATCGGCGCCGGCCTGTTCGTTGGCTCCGGCCACGCCATCGCCGCCGCCGGCCCTGCCGTGCTGTTGGCTTACGCTGCCGCTGGTACCCTGGTGGTGCTGGTGATGCGCATGCTCGGCGAAATGGCGGTTGCTTCGCCCGACACCGGCTCGTTCTCGACGTATGCCGACCGCGCCATCGGGCACTGGGCCGGTTTCACTATCGGCTGGTTGTACTGGTGGTTCTGGGTGTTGGTGATTCCGCTGGAAGCCAACGCCGCCGCGACCATCCTGCACGCGTGGTTCCCCGACGTGGGCATTTGGGCGTTTGCGCTGGTCATCACCCTGCTGCTGACGGTGACCAACCTGTTCAGCGTGAAAAACTACGGTGAGTTCGAATTCTGGTTCGCCCTGATCAAAGTGTTGGCGATCATAGGCTTCATCGGGCTCGGTCTTGCGGCAATCTTCGGCTTCTTGCCGAACAGCCAGGTCAGCGGCGTTTCGCACCTGTTCGACAGCGGCGGCTTCCTGCCCAACGGCATGGGCGCGGTGTTGGGGGCGATCCTGACCACCATGTTCTCGTTCATGGGGACCGAGATCGTGACCATTGCGGCCGCGGAATCGAAGAACCCGGGCCAGCAAATTTCCAAAGCGACCAATTCGGTAATCTGGCGGATCGGCCTGTTCTACCTCGTATCGATCTTCATCGTCGTGGCGCTGGTGCCATGGAACGATCCTACGCTGGCCAACCTCGGTTCCTACCAGACCGTGCTGGAGCGCATGGGCATCCCGAACGCCAAAATGATCGTCGACATCGTGGTTCTGGTCGCTGTAACGAGCTGCCTGAACTCGGCGCTTTATACCTCGTCGCGCATGCTCTTCTCCCTCGGCAAGCGTGGTGACGCGCCGGCCATGGCGACCCGGGTCAACAAAAGCGGTACGCCTTACTGGGCGGTGATGTTGTCCACTGGTGCCGCGTTCCTCTGCACATTCGCCAACTACGTGGCCCCGGCTGCCGTGTTCGAATTCCTGCTGGCCAGCTCCGGTGCGATCGCACTGCTGGTGTACCTGGTGATCGCGTTCTCGCAACTGCGGATGCGCAAACAGCGCATGGCTCGTGGCGAGAAAATCGTCTTCAGCATGTGGCTGTTTCCGGGCCTGACCTACGCGGTGATCATCTTCATCGTCGCGGCCCTGACCATCATGCTGTTTCAGGAAGCGCACCGCGTGGAAATCCTCGCGACCGGACTGCTGAGCCTGATGGTGGTGGCGACGGGCCTGCTGGTGGCGCGTCGTCGCAAGCAGGAAAAACGTGGCGCGGTGGTGTTGAACTGATCTGTAACGCGTAATGCAAAACGGCCGCTGTCAGGATGACTAGCGGCCGTTTTTGTTTGTGCTACCGAAAGCAAAGTGTCAGCAGCTTCAGATCTAGAATCAGCTTTGTTCTCGCAAAAGAATAAAGTCTGCGCCGCATTTCTCTTCGTCGAACCACTCATCCCAAGTTGTTCTCTTGAGAGTGTTAGCAGGATCTCTGTCGTTGATTGCTCCTGGTACTTCTGCTTTCTGCGCAGGCCCGCCCTCGCATGGCTCGATCAGATAAGTTGTCATCTTTACTCGACCTCCTTTTCTTGATCGTGCGTGAACGTCAGGTGTGAAAGTTACTCGGCTTTTGGCTCGCTGTCTTCGACCGACTTGCCATAAGTATCCAGCGCAACCCCGAAGTCGGTGATGAACTGCGGTTCGCTCAGCCAGGCCTGGGCGGCTTCGATGGTCATGCCGTCGGCCCACATGCGGTAGTCGATGAGCATGTCGGCAGCCAGGTGGGTGGCGGCCATGCCTTCGTTTTCGGCGTTTTCCATGTCGAGCAGATCAGGGTGATCGATGATGATGAACGCCAGTTCGCGCAGCAGCGTCAGCAGCATGTCGTTGCGGCTGACGGCTTCGGCGTCGCGCATTTTGCTGAACATCGCCAGGGTGTATTCCGGGATCGGCTCGGCGAGGTGGCCGAGGTCGTCGTCCTGATCCAGCGGCTTGCGGCCGACCATACGGATTTGCTTGGCTTTGGCCTTGGCGCGTTTGGCGCGTTTCTGTTGCTTGTTCAGGGATGCCATGGGAACTCAGTTCTTCTGTTGGGTTTGTGCGGCAATTGCGTCGGACGCCGCCACATAGTCGGCCTGGAACGCCGGGGACTCGATCCACGCCAGCGCGCCGGCCTCATCGGTTTCTTGCGACCACTGGCGATACTCGATCAGCGCGGCGAGGATGAAATCCATAGAGCCTTCTTCGCCTTCCTGCTCGTAGACCAGTTCCAGCAGCGGGTCTTCGAGGAATGCGGTGCACAGCGCTTGCTGGCTGACCTTCTCGGCGTCGATCATTTTCTTGAACAGCTCGGTCAGGTCCACCGACTCGAAGTCGATACGGTCATCGTTCGGGTCCAGTTCGACCGGCGCCTCGGCGCGTTTGGTGCGGTTCTGCTTGGCCTTGGTCTTGGCCCGGGCGGCGCGTTTTTGCTGCTTGTTGGCGGAGGCCATGATGTGTTCCGTCGTGCGTTGGGTGGGCTCAACTGCGTGGCACTTGCCGCCCGGGGGTATCGGGGGCCAGTTCGCCGGTTTGCAGCCAGTTCAGAGCGATGGGCCATAGTGTGGCTTGGTATGCGCTGCGAAAAAAGGCGAAATGTCCGACTTGTTGTTCGCCGATGTCCTGCGGGTCGATACGCAGGTGGGTTTTTGGCGCATGGCTGAAGTAGTTGAGCAGCCGCTCGATGGCTGCAATCGTGCCATAAGGGTCGTCGCTGATGCTGATCGCCAGGGTCTGCGCGCGGACGTTGGCAAAGGGCAGGTGGTCTGTTCTCGCCAACATCGCTCGCCCGCTTGGCCGCCGTTCGTAACGCGCAGTGGGCGTGCTCCAGTCGCGCACCACGCCTGCCGGCGTGTCTTCCAGCCAGCCGAGGCGTTTACCGGGAAAGTAACCGCAGAACAGCGTCAGCAACGGCATCAGCACATGCCATTTAGCGAACATGCGCCAGCGCTGTTCGGGCGCGTAATCGCGCCAGTAGGCGAACTGCGCGCCGACGGTGACCAGCCGTCGGATGACCTGTCCGGACTCACCGAGGCCAGTCGCGCAGCCACCAAAACTGTGGCCGACGACATCGATCGGCTGACCGGGAAAATCCCGTTGTGCGCGCGTGAGCATCGCCTCGAAATCCAGCGCGCCCCAATCTGTCCATGAGGCGTTGAGGCCTTTGATTGAACCGGTTCGCGACTCGCCAATGCCACGGTAGTCGTAGGTGATCACGTCAAAGCCATTGGCATACAGATAATCAGCGAAACGCGAGTAATGACGGCAGCGCACCGACGTGGCGGCGTTGATGATCACCACCGGGCGCTGGATATCGGGCAGGGCATGACGCCAGGTGAAACCACCAAGGACAAAACCGTCGGCGGCAGTTTCCTTGAAGGGGTCATCTTGCACCGCAGTTGCCGATGAGGGCTTTCGCTGCACATTTTCCAATTCGCGCGTGTCTTGAGAACTCATGGCGCTCGATCTTCACGGGTAGCAGCCAACAATAGTCTCAGCACACCCGAGGGACAATCCGCAGCGTTTATTCCGTGGACTCGCTGAGCATGCGTTCCTCGATCAATGCCTGTTCTCTTTTCAGCTCTGCCTGCAACTCTTCGACACTTGGCAGCACCGTTTTGTAGCTGCTGGCGAACAGTTGCTCGTTGCCTTTGAGTAACGAGTAGCGCGCAACAGCCTCGTTGTCCTGCGCACAGAGAATGATCCCGACGGTCGGTTTATCGCCTTCACTGCGCTTGAGTTCGTCATACATGCGCACATACATGTCCATTTGCCCGACATCGCGGGCGCTGAGCTGGCCACGTTTGAGGTCAATGATCACAAAGCATTTGAGCAGATAGTTGTAAAACACCAGATCGATGTACAGATCCGAACCACCGGCACTGATGCGCTGTTGTCGAGCGACAAAGGAGAACCCTTTGCCGAGTTCAAGCAGGAAGCTCTGCAAGTGATCGATGAGCGCTTGCTCAAGCCCTGTTTCATTGACCTTGCCCGGTGATGGCAGGCCGAGAAACTCGAGGATGACAGGGTCACGGATGAACTCACGGGGACTGCAGTTCATGGCTGCGATATTGGTTGTGGCCTCCTCGATCACACCTGCCTTGTCCCGACTCATCAGGAGGCGCTCGTAGTACATCGTATTGATCTGGCGATCCAGCGCGCGACTTGACCAGTTGAGGGTGGCGCATTCGTCCATGTACCACTGACGTGCCTTTTCACTTTCGACCCGCAGGAGCCGACGATAGTGGGTCCAGCTCAATTCGAGACGCAGTGCGTCTCGAATTGGGAATGTTTGATAAAACAGGCGCATCTTCCGTAGGTTTGTCTCATCAAACCCCTTGCCGAATTGAGCTGTCAGATCCTTCGCCAGTATGGCCAGCAAATGCTTGCCATACCCCGCCCGCCGGGCGCCCTCCTGTTCAAACTCGACAATATGTCGGCCTATCTGCCAGCAGGTCTGAACCTGAATCGTATCTACAACGCGCAGCACTTTTTGCCGCGCATGGCGGATCAGCTCGCCAAGTTCGCCCAGCAGTGAATCGATTTTCGGGTCTTGCGTGTCAGCAGGTTTTAGCTGGTTCATCGGGTCTTCCGCGTCATTGGAAACAGAAGCACCAGCATGCCGACAGTTGCTGTTTGGCGATGTCGGGCGAGCCTTTGAAGTCGGCAGGAAGAAGGGATGGGTGTTGCAGGACGTTACGGGCTCATGACGCATTGAGTGGCGACGGTCTGTAGTCCATTTCGTACGCACTCCAGATTCATAGCGTTCTGGAGCGCGACCGGGCCACGTTTAATCAAACAACGATGATTGTCGGAGAACGGGATTATTTATCGGCGAACGCGTTTGCCTTTCGGCTTCTCCACAGGCTCCTGCACTTTGCGATAAATCCACAATCCGAACACCCCGATAAACAGCAGGAACAAAGTCCCTATGCTTTGCGACACGAACTCGATCCAGAACCGCCGGGGTTGCAGGGCGAGGGTGTAGGTGTCTTTCGGGCCGCGATTGGTTGTAGTGATGGAGCCGCTGGTCCAGCTGTCGAACAGCATCCAGGTGGATGCGCCGATAGCGAAGACAATCAGAACGCCAACGAGCACGGTCAGCCAGAAGGTCCCCCGGCTTTGGCGATACGGCGGCGGATGGGGCAAGGGGATGCGGGTTCTTTTCTGATTCATGAGGTGATTCTGTAAGCGTCCTTTCGCGGTCAGGAAACCGCTGTTTCTTGATAGTGTTCAGTCAGTATTTGCCGCACGTCTGATGGTCGCCCGGCGAGGTGCGCGCACTCGGCAATCACCTTCAGAATGCTGATCACGTCCGGGGTCAGCGCTGTACCCAGGCAGACACGCACGCCTGTGGTTGCATGCCCGTCGGCGAAAAAAATCCCGCTCCCGGCCACGTGGCAACTGCGCTCGCTGGCCAACCGATCCAGCGCCAACATGTCCGTGTGTGCTGGCAGCTCGATCCAATGAATGAAACCTCCGCGTGGCGGCACATACAGGGTTCCCGCAGGGAATTCCGTGCGCACCAGCGCTTCGACAAAGCTCGCATGCGAAGACAGTTGCGACCTGAGCCTGGCGCAGTGCTCGTCCATGTAGCCGCGCCCGATAAATTCGTTCAGGACATTTTGCGCCAGGCTGGACACCGCCAGGTTGCGGGAAAACATCTGCGCCAGAATCGCGTTGCGGTACTTGCCGGCCAGACACCAGCCAACGCGATAGCCGGGCGCGATGGTCTTGGAGAATGACGAACAGTAAATCGTCTGCCCGCTGCTGTCGTAGCTCTTGATGGCGCGCGGGCGTTCGCCTTCGGGCACCAGGTCGAAGAAAATGTCGTCCTCGATAATCGGCACGTCCGCTTCCCGAGCGATCTGCGAAAGTCGCGCGCGTGTCTCATCGGGCATGATGAAACCACGGGGGTTTTGCAGGGTTGGGTTGAGAAAGATCACCGCGACCTTTTTCAGTTTCAACGCCTCTTCGAGGTGATCGACGTCGAGGCCCAGTTTGCCGTGCGTGCGGATCGGCAAGGCGCGCATGCCCAGGCGTTCGATGGTCTGCAGGATGCCGTAATAGGTCGGGGTTTCGATGGCGACGGTGGCGCCTCGCGGCGCGACGGCTTCCAGTGCCAGCTCCAAGGCGATCGTGTCGCCCGATGTCACCAGAATATCGTCTGGCCCGCAGACCACGCCACGGGTCAGCATCAGCCCGGCAATCCGCCGTCGCAGCGCTGGCAGGCCGGGCGGTGCGACCAGTCCGGTCAGCGAGTTGTCGGCTTTGCCGGCCAGCACCGACAGGCATTTGTTGAGGAGAACATTCGGTGTGAGGTCGCTGTGCAACACGGCCGAGTTCAATGATGCGGTAGTGCGCGACGCCGCTTGGGAGAGCATCGCGACTACCGCATGATTGACGTTGACCGTGACGCTGGAGAAATCAAAACCACTGGCCGGTTTGGCTCGCCCTGCAGTCGAGACGAAATAGCCGACACGGGGGACAGTCGAAACGTAGGCATCGGCTTCCAGATCCGCCAGTGCTCGCTGAACGGTGGTGATGCTGGTTTCGAACATTCGCGCCAGGGCCCGGATCGAGGGCAGTTTTGCTTCGGTTGCCCACTCACCACTGTCGATCTGACGAACAATCCAGTCCTTGACGATTCGCCAGCGTTTGTCCGGTATATCAAACCTGTCCATAAGTTCTCTGGGGCATTTCTGGAAACAATTCAGAGAAAATAGAGTAAAGCGAGCCCTGTTGCAGCAACTATGACGATGTTGAGGGCTACCAGTCCGAAGGCGAATCGAATCAGGTTGTTTTCTTCCTGCCGGTTAGCGCCCGCCAGCCCGGTGATCAGCGACAGAATCGACAGCGACCCCAGCGCCCCATGCCCGGCGGCACTGTTGACCATCGCGGCCAGCCACGCGCCGTGCTCGCTGGTCAGTGCGGCGATAGACGGCATGACGAGGGTGTTGCCGCCGACATTGGAACCGGTGACGTAACCGGCAATCCCCGCCAGCAACGCGATGGTCGGCGCCAGGGAAATCCCTGACAACGATTGCAGCGTGCGCTGCGCCTCAACCAGGAACCCGGCATTGACCATCACCTGCGAGAGCAGCAAAAACAGGAAAATCGTCGTGCCTGGAAACTTCGCTCGGTTGAACAGCGCGCGCCACGGGAAACCCGCCGCTGTGCTTTGCCGAATCGCCATCCACAAAGTGACGATCAGCAAGGCCAGCCCCGGGGACGCCAATGGCTTCCATGAAACGTGGTCGCCTTTGACGATCCACAGCGCATCCCAGCCCGAAAGAACGAACACTCCACGCGAGGCAACGATCACCCCCAGCAAGGCCAGGTACGGCCACGCCGCGCTCGGCCAGCGCACCCGTTTTTTGCGTTGTGCGAACGAAATGCCCAAGCCTACGCAGGCCACGGCCAGACCGGCCAGCACACCGGAGACTTCCGGCCCGATCCACAGATTGATCGAAAACAGCACCGCGACAAACAGCGTCGTCACCCCAATCAGCCCCAGCCACGGCGATACGCTGCGGATGCCGCCCTGCCACATGGCAATCGCGGCCAGGCAGAGGAACACCGGCGCACTGATCAGCGCCGAATGACTGCCGAGGGTTTCTGCCGGCAAGTGCGCCAGTAGCGCGCCGATCACCGTCGCCAACCCCAGCGTGCCCCACGGCATGATGACCATGCCGGCGAGCGCGATTTTCATCCCCGACTGGCGCGTGAACAGGCCCATCAACAGCGGTACCGTGGCGATCAGAGAGACGCCGAAACCGGTCATGGCTTCAAGCAGCGGCGCCAGGCCCAGCACGATGAAGATGATCTGTGCCGGCGGTGCCCAGCCGAGCTCCTTGACCCACGCGCCGATGGCCTGAGGCGCGCCACCGCGCTCGACCAGAATGACGAAGGCCAGCCCCGGAACGATCACGCACGCGGTGCTGAGAAACAGGATCGTGGTGTCCTGAAAGATTGCAGAAGCGATCGCGACGGATACGGCCCCGGCAGCGCCTGACAGCCACAGTACGAGCACCAGTGCCACACCTGCCAGCGCGGCTTGTACCGGTGGGCGGCGGACGATCTGGATTAGCGAGATGACCAGAACGATGGGGGACATTTGCAACAAGAGAGAGCTCATGCACGGTTTTCCAGAAAACAGGTAATGCGCTCTGATCACTTAAAGGGTCCAGAGTGTTTGCGGGGCGCAAGGTATGGCCAGGCACGGGATCGCCAAGGCTTGTAGGAATACTCGCGAGATTTCCTGTGCGGGGAGAGATACAGATTTCGGGTTTTTTCCAATACACCCAAGGGAAGGGATACCGAGAGAAGCGGGGGTGAGGAGGAGGGGCTTAAATCGCAGGCATAAAAAAACCCTGAATCTTGCGATTCAGGGTTTTCGGTATTTGGTGCCCAGAGACGGAATCGAACCGCCGACACGGGGATTTTCAATCCCCTGCTCTACCGACTGAGCTATCTGGGCAACGGGGCGCATTAAAAGGGTTTTTCGGATTTACGTCAACGACTTTTTTAAAATTTCTTAAATTAATTCCGTCGCTTACGATCCGACCCCCGATTTTGCGGGGTCACTGCGCAGGCGGAACATAGCCTTCGGCCTGGGCGTATTCCTCGCCGGAGAAGTACTTGTCCATTTCGCCCTGCAGAAATTTACGATCTTCGGCATTCATCATGTTCAGGCGTTTTTCGTTGATCAGCAGAGTCTGGTGTTTCTGCCAGTCGGCCCAGGCCTTGGCCGAGACGTGGTCAAAAATATCCTGACCCTTGGCGCCCGGGTACGGTGGGCGTTCCAGACCTTCGAGTTGTTCTTTGTACTTGCGGCACATTACGGTGCGGGTCATGTCGACTCTCCTGCATTCAATACGGCGGCCGCGCGTTCGAGCAAGGTCTTGACCGGGGCGGCGAGGCCCAGGCGCGGCGGGGTGGCGAGGTTATACCAGAGCCAGTCGGCCTCGGCCACGTGATGGCTGGCTTCCTGCACCTGAACCAGCCAGGGTTCGATGGACAGCTGGAAATGGCTGAAGGTGTGAACGAGGCTCGGCAGCGCCTGCTGCTCGCCCAGTTCCAGCGAGTGTTGATCGGCCAGATGTTGCAGGTCATCGAGGTCGTCGAGTTCCGGCAGGCTCCACAAACCGCCCCACAGACCCGTCGACGGACGGCGATAAAGCAGAATCGCGCCCTTGCCATTGGCCAGCATCGGCATCAGCGTGCGCTTCTGCGGGATGGCTTTGCGCGGCTTGGGAATCGGGTAGCGCGTCTCCAGGCCGAGCATGTGCGCTTCGCAGCCACGTTCCAGCGGACACAGCAGGCAACTCGGTTTGCTGCGCGTGCACAGCGTGGCGCCGAGATCCATCATTGCCTGGGTGTAGGCGTTGACCCGATCGTGCGGCGTAAAGCGCTCCGCGTTGGCCCACAGCTGTTTGGCGACCTTCGGCTCGCCGGGGTAGCCCTCTTGCGCGGTAAAGCGCGCCAGAACGCGTTTGACGTTGCCATCGAGGATCGGCGCGCGCAGGCCCATGCTGATGCTGGCGATAGCGCCAGCGGTGGACAGGCCGATACCCGGCAGTTCAACCAGCTTCTCGACATCTCGCGGAAACTCGCCAGCGTACCGGCTGACGACGATCTTCGCGGTTTTCTGCAGATTGCGTGCGCGGGTGTAGTAACCCAGGCCCGTCCACAGGTGCAGCACTTCGTCTTCCGGCGCTTCGGCCAGTGCTTCGACCGTTGGCAGCGCGGCCATGAAGCGGTCGAAGTAGTTGAGCACAGTGCTGACTTGGGTCTGCTGCAACATGATCTCCGACACCCAGACCCGATACGGGTTGATGTCCTGCTGCCAAGGCAAATCGTGGCGACCATGGCGGTCGAACCAATCCAGCACCGCCTCTGAAAACTGCTCCGCTCTCATCGCTTGAACAGCCCCTTCAATGCATTTTTCAATTCCGGGCTGACCTTGTCGCCAAGTTTCTCGTCGATCTTTTCGCTGAGCTTGTCGCCGGCCAGTTTGGTCGCGACCTGACCCATGCGTTCGTTATCCAGACGGCAGGCCTTGGCGCCCAGCTCCAGCGGGCCACGGCAGCGCAGCGGCCACTCGATGCCGACGAATTTGTCGCCGACCTGGCAGGCCGGGTCGGGCATGGCACTGGTGTCGCCTTCGACGATGATGCCGACGCGGTAGTCCATGCCCAGCACCCGCAGATCGATGTCGCCATCACCGTTGACGGTCATGCCCGGAATACGAACCTTGAGGTCCGGGTTGCTGGCGATGCCATTACGGAAGGTCAGGTTGCCCTTGAGCTCCTGGAACGGTGTGTCCTTGCCCCGTGGCTCGCCGCTGAGTGATTTGCGATTGAGGGTGGCGATGCCTTTGCACAATTGTTGTTCAAGGTTGGCGCTGAGCAGCACGCCGTTGTTAATGACGAAACTGGCGTTGCCGTTGAGGCTATCGATAAGCGCCTGTTGGCTGTTGCCGCTGCCGGTGAGATTGCTGGTGAGTGTCACCAAACCTGTGACGGGCGGTTTTTTGCCTTGGCTTTCGAGGATTTTTTCCGCTGGCACGCGGTTGATTTTGGTCTGCAGATTCAGCACCGGTGCGCTCGGACGCACGTCGAGGGTGCCCTTGGCTTCGAAGCCGCCGTTGTACAGCTCGCCGCTGAGGTTGCCGAGGGTCAGCAGGCCGCCCTGGCCGGTGGCTTTGAGTGCGGCATTCTGGATCGGCAGTTTGTCGAGAGTCAGTTGGCCGAAGGTCAGGTCGGCGTCCACGTCGAGTTTGGCCAGGCGTTCAACCGGCAGCAGGCGCTCGGTGCTCCATGCGCTTTTGCTCGGTTTGTCTGGCAACGGTGAGGAGCCCGCCCCCGCCATGGCGCCGGCTTCGGTGCTGGCGACTTCGGCCTGACGCGTTTGCGTGGCGCTGTTGGCCGCTGCGGATTTCGGTGGCAGGTAACGGTCGACGTTGAAGGTGTCTGCCTTGAGGATCGCCCGCAATGATTGCTTGGCGAAGTCTTCGACGGCGATGCGCCCGCTGAAGCTGCTGTCGTCGAGTTTCAGGTTGATGTTGTCGAACGCGACGCTGGTCGGTGTGGCCGCAATGCGGCTGACCAGTTCGACTTTGCTCAGGCTGCCTTCGGCCATGGCCGGGAGTTTTTGACCGATGCTGTCGACGAATTTCGCCAGATCGAACTGGGCGATGGAGATGCCGCCAGTGATCTGCGGGGTCTTGTCGAGATCGTTGACTTTCAATTCACCCAAGGCGCGCAACTGGTTGGCGGAGATCTTGATCCCGGTCCATTCGGCGACGTTCGCGGCTTTATCCAGCAGCAACTGCCCATGGGCGGAGAAGGTCATGGTCTTGCCTTGCAGCGGATCGCCGGCCACTTCGCCGGAGAGTTTCATGTCTTCGAATTTGTAGCGTTGCAGGGCGCGCTCGAAGCGCAACTCGCCATTGAGTTCGGTGCGCACGCGCAGCACAGGTTGATTGGTGCCGAGGAATGCGGTGGCTTTGATCGGGATGTTGGTCGAGTCGTGCACCGGGCCGGTACTCAACTGGATGCTCTCGGCGCTGAATCGCTTGCCGCTCAGTTCGTCGTTGTACTCAACGCGGGCGTTGTTGACGGTCAGGCTGTCGATGTCGAGGCGGATCGGTTGCGCCGGTTTTTCCACCGCTACAGTGGGCTCGCTGGCGGGTTGGCCTGGGGTGGTTGCTGGCGGCGTTGTACCAGCAACGACTGGCGCCTTGCCGATATCTTCCCAATTGCCATGGCCATTCTTGTCACGGTTGAGGCGCAGGTTCAGGCCTTCGACGCGCACATCGCTCATCTGCACTTCGCGGCGCAGCAGCGGCAGCACGCGCACCGACAGACCGAGCATCTGCAAATCGGCAAACGGTTCGGCAGGTTTGGCCAGGGTGGCGACGCTGGCTTCGTGCAACTCCAGGCCGAGCCAAGGGAAGAGGCTCCAGCCGATATCGCCATTGAGCGTCAGCTCGATGTGGGCCTTGTCGCGGGCTATCTGGCGGATCTCGTCTTTGTAGTCGTTGGGATCGAAGAGGTGGGTCAGGGCAAAGCCTGCAGCCACAATGATCAGCAACAGCCCGAGAAGTACCAGACCCAGGATTTTGCCGAACGCTTTCATGGGCGAGTCCTTGTAATTAGTCGAATTCGTAATTTAGCCGGGGAGTATAGCGCTGCATCAGTCTTCACTGTTGTGGCGTCCTGCCGAGCTCGTTGACTCGCCGCTTGTAGCGCTTCGACAACGGATGTGATGGGGGTTCCCCGTAGAGATGAGATCAGATGACTCAAAAAAGGTGATATCAGTTTGGTTTTTCTGTCACGTGCAAATGGTAACCTTCGCCGGTTCGCCCGTCCTTCTGCGACTTAACGTCGCGCCTTCAAGGAGCTTCACTCAAAAAAACGGTCATGCCTGCGTGCATAAGGCCGGGGGTGAGCAGTGGCTGGCGAACCATACTAATAATTGGGGGATACATAATGAGCACGAGCATCACGGCGGACGGCTTTAAAGCCGAACAGCCCGCGTTCCTGTCCAAGGAACGCATCATCGCCAAGCCCGGTTTCAACCGTTGGCTGGTTCCACCGGCCGCTCTGGCCATTCACCTGTGCATCGGCATGGCCTACGGCTTTTCGGTGTTCTGGTTGCCGTTGTCCAAAGCCCTGGGCGTGACCAAGCCAATGGCCTGCGCACCGGACATGAGCTTCATCGCACAAGTCTTCTCGTCTCAATGCGACTGGCCGATCTCGATGCTCGGCTGGATCTACACCCTGTTCTTCATCTTCCTCGGCTGCTCGGCAGCGATCTGGGGTGGCTGGCTGGAACACGCCGGGCCACGTAAGGCTGGTGTGGTTTCGGCGCTGTGCTGGTGCGGCGGTCTGCTGATTTCGGCGCTGGGGATTTATACCCACCAGATCTGGCTGATGTGGATCGGTTCCGGCGTGATCGGCGGTATCGGTCTGGGCTTGGGCTATATCTCGCCGGTGTCGACCCTGATCAAGTGGTTCCCGGACAAGCGCGGCATGGCGACTGGCATGGCGATCATGGGCTTCGGCGGCGGCGCGATGGTCGGTGCACCGTTGGCCGCGGCGCTGATGGGTCACTTCGCTTCGGAAACCAGCGTCGGCGTGTGGCAGAGCTTCCTGGTGATGGCCGCGATCTACTTCGTGTTCATGATCGGCGGCGCACTGTCCTACCGCGTACCGCCAACCGGCTGGAAGCCTGAAGGCTGGACCGCTCCGGCGAAAAAAGCCGCGAACGCGATGATCACTCATCGTCACGTACACGTGAATGTGGCGTGGAAAACCCCGCAATTCCGTCTGGTGTGGCTGGTGCTGTGCCTGAACGTTTCCGCCGGTATCGGCATCCTCGGCATGGCTTCGCCATTGTTGCAGGAAGTGTTCGGCGGCAAATTGATTGGCGTTGACCTTCCGTTCGGCCAGCTAGATGCCGGGCAACTGGCTTCGATCGCCGCGATTGCTGCTGGTTTCACCGGTCTGCTGAGTCTGTTCAACATTGGTGGCCGATTCTTCTGGGCATCGTTCTCGGATTACCTGGGCCGTAAAAACACCTACTTCGTGTTTTTTGCGCTGGGTTTTGCCCTGTACGCGTTGATCCCGAATCTGGGTCACCTAGGTAACGTTGCGCTGTTCGTGGCGGCGTTCTGCATCATCCTGTCGATGTACGGCGGTGGTTTTGCGACTGTTCCGGCTTATCTGGCCGATCTGTTCGGTACGCAGATGGTTGGCGCGATCCACGGTCGTCTGCTGACCGCTTGGGCTGCTGCCGGTGTGCTGGGGCCGGTGCTGGTGAACTACCTGCGTGAGTATCAACTGAGCATCGGCGTTGAACGCGCTGCCGCTTACGACATCACGCTCTATATCCTCGCTGGTCTGCTGGTGCTGGGCTTCCTGTGCAACCTGCTGGTGCGCCCGGTAGCCGACAAGTACTTCATGACCGACGCCGAACTGGCCGCCGAACAGGCGCTGGGCCATGACAAAGGTGCCGATGCAAGCACCGTTCTGGAGTGGAAAGCCGCTCCGGGCAGCAAGCCATTGGCGGTTGCTGCGTGGCTGGTGGTGGGTATTCCGTTGGCGTGGGGTGTGTGGGTGACCCTGCAGAAAACGGCGGTATTGTTTAACTAATGTAGCTAGGTGCACAGGCCTGAAATCTTCAGGCCAACACCGAACCCTGTGGGAGCGAGCTTGCTCGCGAAGGCGTACTGTCAGTCGACATCAATGTTGCTGACCCAGCGCTTTCGCGAGCAAGCTCGCTCCCACATTTGTTTGTGGTGTCTCCAAATCCGCTTGTATGCACATGTCTACCCGCGACACCCCCGGATTCACTCCGTCAGCCATATCCCTTCTCGTGTTTCTGTTTCGCGCCCGCGTGCCTATAATGGCTACCTTTTTCGCCCAATGATTTTGCGGAGCTGGTGATGGCCGAACGTAAGGCTTCTGTCGAGCGCGACACTCTGGAAACCCAGATCAAAGCCTCGATCAACCTCGATGGCACCGGAAAGGCCCGATTCAATATCGGCGTTCCTTTTCTTGAGCACATGCTGGATCAGATCGCCCGTCACGGGTTGATCGACCTGGATATTGAATGCAAGGGCGATCTGCATATCGACGACCACCACACGGTGGAAGACGTCGGTATCACCCTCGGCCAGGCCTTCGCCAAAGCCATCGGCGACAAAAAAGGCATCCGTCGCTACGGCCATGCCTACGTGCCGCTCGATGAAGCGCTGTCGCGCGTGGTGATCGATTTTTCTGGTCGTCCGGGCCTGCAAATGCATGTGCCGTACACTCGCGCTACCGTTGGTGGCTTCGACGTTGACCTGTTCCAGGAATTCTTCCAGGGCTTCGTCAACCACGCGCTGGTCAGCATGCACATCGACAACCTGCGTGGCACCAACACTCACCACCAGATCGAAACCGTGTTCAAGGCTTTCGGCCGCGCGCTGCGCATGGCCGTTGAGCTGGACGAGCGCATGGCCGGGCAGATGCCATCGACCAAAGGCGTTCTGTAATGCAGACGGTTGCAGTTATCGATTACGGCATGGGTAACCTGCACTCGGTGGCCAAGGCCCTCGAGCACGTCGGCGCCGGTAAAGTGTTGATCACCAGCGATGCGGACGTGATCCGCGAAGCCGACCGCGTGGTGTTCCCCGGTGTCGGCGCTATTCGCGATTGCATGGCGGAGATCCGTCGCCTCGAGTTTGATTCGCTGGTGCGTGAAGTCAGCCAGGATCGTCCGTTCCTCGGGATCTGTGTCGGCATGCAGGCTTTGCTCGACACCAGCGAAGAGAACAACGGCGTTGACTGCATCGGTCTGTTCCCGGGCGCGGTGAAGTTCTTCGGCAAAGATCTGCATGAAGACGGCGAACACCTGAAAGTCCCGCACATGGGCTGGAACCAGGTGAAGCAGACGGTCAGTCACCCGCTGTGGCACGACATTCCTGACATGGCGCGTTTCTACTTCGTGCACAGCTACTACATTGCCGCTGCCAACGCGCGGCAGGTGGTGGGCGGTGGTCATTACGGCGTCGATTTCGCCGCGGCGCTGGCCGATGGGTCGCGTTTCGCCGTGCAGTTTCACCCGGAGAAGAGCCATACCCATGGCCTGCAATTGCTGCAGAACTTCGCTGCGTGGGACGGTCGCTGGTAAATGGCCGCCAAGAAGTCCAAACCGCCGATCCTGACCCTCACTCCCGAGCAGGAGAACGAGGCCAATCACAAGATCAAGCGGTTCATGGAGGATCGTTTCGAACTGGACCTGGGTTCGTTCGAAGCGGCGGAAATTCTTGAGCTGTTTACCCGCGAAATTGCTCCGCACTATTACAACAGGGCGATTTTCGATTTGCAGACCCTCCTCATGGAACGGTTTGAGAGCATCGAAAGCGACCTGTGGGCGCTCGAGAAAAACTGATTTCCGAGCCAAGCTGAACATTCTTATT
>NZ_JBIWAL010000083.1:0-16516 GCF_044760045.1 Pseudomonas sp. NPDC098747
CGATCTGTCGGGCAAACTGGCGTGTCTGTTCGGCGATATAGGCCGAGCCGTTGTCGCTCAGCCATTGCACCGGGGTGGCAGGCGGTTCTTCTCCGAAGCGTGTTTCCACCGTCTCCAGCATCAGATCCCGGATATCGTCGCCGCTGTATCCGGTCGGGCTGGCCACCCAGCCGATGGCTTCACGGTCACAGCAGTCCAGGGCAAAGGTCACGCTCAGCTTGGCGTCGTCATCACAACGAAACTCAAACCCGTCCGAGCACCACCGGGTATCGCTGGTGGCGACGGCGATGCGGCCTTCGTGGCGACGCGCCACGCCGGGTTGTTTAATCCGTCGCTCAAGCAGCAACTGATGATCGCGCATGACGCGATAGACTCGCTTGACGTTGATCGGCGCCTGACTTTGTTGTTCACGCCGGCGACGCAGCAAGCCCCACACGCGGCGGTAGCCGTAGCTGGGCAGCTCACTCACCTCAGCCTGAATTTCTTCCACCAAAGCGACATCGTCCAGTCTCGGACGACGCCTTTGAGGTCGTGCCGCTGGCTTGAGTCGAACCGTTAATTGCGAGCGCGCTACACCGAGACTTTCACTGATCAGTTTCACAGGTCGTCCCCCGGCAACAAGGGTGAGTGCGCAATCCATTTTCGCGACCGAGCAATCTCCACTGCTTCCTGGAGGATCTCGACCTGCATGGTTTTTTTGCCCAGCATGCGCTGTAGCTCGCGGATCTGCTTGAGCGCATCAGCCAGTTCGGAAGCAGGCACAACGCTCTCTCCAGCACTGACCGCAGAGAGACTGCCGCTCTGATAGAGCTTGCGCCACTGAAACAGCTGGTTGGCATTAACGCCATTCTGCCGAGCCACCACCGAGACGCTTTGCCCCGGTTGCAGGCTCTCGCGAACCATGGCCAGTTTTTGCTCTGGGCTCCAGCGGCGACGCCGCTCCTGACCCAACAGCTCCCCACCCTTATCGTTTCTATTAGTCATATACACAGTCGTTTGCCTATCCCTTATGTTAAGGGGGAAACGGTGTCCTGTCTTTCAGGGGGCTCATCCAGTTGTTTCTGTTAACGCTACAGCGCAGCCAAATGCGGAGAAAAGTAAAGTTGCAACACCTCAGGTGATTCAACCATCAACACATTCCCAGGCCGACCCCATTGTCGACCTCTTCCCTGGAGCGGCAGGATCACCTCAAACAGCGTTACCCCCTATCACCGCGCCGAGACAACCCTCTTATGACAGTTGGGATGTGTTGCGTCAGTACCCGCGTTATGAGGCGTTGCCGCCACCTTCGGCCTCAGAGCCGAAAGAGCCTGACGTCAAGAAAGAAATTAAAGACCCAGAGAAAGAACCCAAGGAGAAAACTGATGTTCAGTAAAAAATATTTTGCGCGATTGATGGTGTCTGCGTTCTTTAGCGCCCCCGTGGTGGCGATGGCAAGTTGGGATTCAGACTTGGTTGATCTGGGCAATAAGGTGCGCTTGGGGTTGTACGCTTTTGGCGGCACCCTTGCTCTTGGCACGCTTGTTTGGACTGGCATTCGCTGGTTGATCGCCCGGTCGAGTGGCAACCAGGACGTAACGTTTGTGGATTATCTCCAGCAGGGAGGTGTCGTCATGGCAGTGGGCGGCTCAATGGTTTTTGGCGCGGCAGCGTGGGAGATGTTTGGCTCTGGAAGCCCGATTTAAGGCTCGTATGAGGGAGGCCAGCTATGCTTGCAAAGAAGAAGTTGTTATTCGACAGTTATAACGCGATGTCACGGCCAGCCATGTATTGGGGCATTCCCATCATGCCCATGATTGCTTTGATTATGTGTAGTTTGCTTGTTTTCGGAATAGGCACGGCCATCTTTTCTTTGGTATGGGGCCTGATTTTCGCGTTTCCATTCGTAATCGGGCTGCTGGCCCTCCGTCTGATTACCTCGGTCGATGATCGTTACTTTCGACGCGTGCGGTTTGGGTTGCGCCGTCTACGACTCAACCTGAAGTATGGGAAACAATTGTTGCTCACCCCCTTTAATCCAAAGTGGAGCCAGTATTATGGCAGGCGCTATTCACAAAAACGTTATGCCTCCAGAGACATTGGTGCCTCTGATGCGTTATCACGTTCACGAACACATGGTGTCGCTTCCGGGAAATCGTCTGGTTAGCATTATTCGGCTTAAGGGGATTTCTCACGAAACGCGCAGTGATGAAGAACTGGAGCGTTTTTATTTTCAACTGAATCGCTATTTTGTTGCCATCGGTAAAAAAGAAGGCAAGAACTTGATGTTACAGGCTTATGTGACTAAGTCGGGGATTGAGTTAAATACGAGTTATCAGCTCAGTTTGCCGGCGTTGCAGGACTTGGTGGATGCCTACACTGCACCGTTTCGAAACGGCTCTTTTCGCCAGGTAGGGTACACACTGGCGTTGATCCTCAAATATCGTGACCTCGACGATGGGATCAAGGCAATGCAGGAACTGCTGATCATCTCTTCGACCATGCTAGCCACATACGACATGGCCATCATGGGGATGGAAGAGAATACTCACGGTGCGCTCTATTCGCAGATTGGTCGCTTCTACAGTCATCTGATCAATGGGCATGAGCAGGATGTGCTTCTGAGCGACACGCGCCTAGGTGAGGCCGTCATCGACAGCGTGACGAACTTTAGCGAGTACGATTTCATCGAAACCTGCCCAGTGCACCACCGCCGATACAACCTACCAGGTCGTCGTCTTACGTACGGCCTCCGGTGCCTGGTGCTGCTTCCACAGCGCCGCCTTCAGCGGTTGCGGTTGTTCCACCGAAAGCGGCCGCACCTGTTGCAACGTCAGCTCCGACATCCCTTAGCCCATGGGGCACGCCACCCGCTCCGATCGTCTCGGCGGTACGCTACATCGACAGCAGTAAAGCCATCCTTCATCAAGCTGAAACCGGCCTGCAGAAGCTCACATCAAGCGTTCACACACCGCAGCGGGTGGCCACTGCGGATGAGAGCGCGGAAATGGAGGTGAAGCCGATCGTACCGGAGCAGGACGAGCCGGAAGAAGATTACGGCCCTGAAATGAACTGATTTGTACATGACGCTTCCCCGCGAGGGGGAGTGTCTGGCGGTTGTTTGGAGAATCAGAGTGAGAGCAGAAGATTTTCAGGTTCAGCGGGAGCTGATCAAGGCTGGTTATAGCGGGAGCGCAGTTGAATGTCGTGGCACCCTGCATGAAACCTTGGGGCAGATGTTGCGGGACGATCCGGAGAGCGCTGATTTCGTTGACCGGTTGCGCACGCTGTTAAGCATCGCGAATCGCCTTGATGAGCAAGCCGAGCTGGACCAAGCGAGAACTGAACACTGCGGGGTGAAGGCATGTCCCGAGTGCGGACATCGCCCGGACATCGGCTACCTGGTCAATTCAGGCGAAGAGATTTATGTGTCATGTATGAACCATGGGGGCGAGGCCATCGCCTGCGGCGCTACCACGCTTAGTGAAGCTATTGCAAAGTGGAATCGCGATGACTGGCTTCCCCCCCAAGGAGAGCGAGTCCTGTTTGAGCTTTAGACCATGACACGTTAGGAACAATGCGTGGGCTCGATCATAGGCAAATCAAACCCTCGTGAGTGCTGTGGAGAGATTTCGGAAGGTCATTGCTTTTGATACAGCTACATTGCGCTATTTCGCATTCACGCATATAGTAACTTATGCGAATTAGTGCGGTAAGCAAGATCGAGGATGTCCCCGATGATAGAAACCCCAGATAAACCAAGGCGCGGCGCCGGCCGAGTGGCGTTTTTAGCTCACGCCGAAGACTTCCGAAAGCTGGTAGAGGCAGGGCATCCGCTATTGGCCATCTATGAGCGTCATCAGGGCCTGTTAGGCATCAGCTATAGCCAGTTTGCCCGGTATGTAGCCCGGTACATCCGCAGTCCAAGTCCCGAGCAAAAAGCCAAATAGCTTCCCAGCAGGCTGGATACTATCCAGTTGCTTAGAAATAAAACTTTTATGAGTTGAGCAAAAAATGAAGTAACCCAAATGGCAGAAACCAAAAAGCCCCGCTGGCCGGCGGGGCTTTTTGGAAAATCGAGACAGGTTCAAACCTTGAGGAAGGGGAACACCTGTTCACAACACAACTAGGTGAGCCAATTATGGCTGGCACTGCGGCTTCCTGCAAGCTGCAAAATGTCAACATAATGAGCTTGCCGCCGAAAGGCGTTGAAAATGGAATTAGCATTCAATGCGGGGCGGCCTGTGCTGCGCAGCACCCCGAATTACAAGGTACGCAGACGCTATCCCGCCATGCCTCCCTTTCCGAACGGTTATAACAGTCGTGTCGGTGAGGCAGGATGAGCAAGTTAAGAGCGGTAAAGCTCCCCCCCTCAAACCCTCATTCCGCGCTCTATCGGTCCGCCAGGCAAATGCCTGCGCGTCGAGCGGCGCCGCGTTACCTCAGCGAACAACAGCTCAAAAATCCGCTTCTGCGGGCGGCCCATCAACGTCTGGGCAACCTGGTCAGCCTGCGCGGCCAATACCTTCGGCGCCTGGACACCGTGAATGGTGACCGTCGTACCCGGCTGGAGAAGTTCGTCGCGATTGAGCGCATCGCCGAGCAGATGTTGGTGCGCCTGGACTTGGCCACCGGCGTACTGGGTTTTATCGATGCGGACAACGGCCGTTTTGTCCTCAATACCCAACGTGGCATTGCCGAAGATTCGGGCGTGTCTGAGGCGGTGTTGAGCCGTCTGTTTGCGACCTTGGACAGTGCCGGCTACATCTATCGGCGGATCGAGCGGATTCGCCTCGATGAGGTGGATAACAACGGTCTTCACCTGGTGCGCACACGGGTACTGGTGCGCTTCACCAAGCTGTTTTGGGCTGATCTGGGCCTGAGCTACGTATACGAACGGGTGCAGAACGCGGCCAGAAAACGGCGAGAGAGCGAGTTGCGCGAGATTGGCCAGCGCAAGCTGGCGGACATGGAGCGGCACTCGCTGGAACTGCAACGGCGTGAGTTGTCGCGGCAACGCTGGCAGGCCAAGGAAAGGCGAATCGCTGCGCCGGCTCCGGTAGAGCCGTCTCCCCAGCAGAGATCAGAGCCTCCCGCTGCGGTGGTCAAAAAAGCCTCGGGCAATGATGTCCTGGCCGCCCTGAACAGACTGATGGCGAACAAGCCAGGCCGGTAACGGCTAACCCCCTCCCTTTTTTTTGCATCCACTCGCGTGGAGGCATTGTTGCGCCTGTGATTTGGGAATCGCACAAAAGCAACCATTTTTGGCGTCATGGAACCCTAAAAACGCCGGCGCAAAGCGCGTTCATCCGAGCGCGCATGGATCAGTGGCGAGAGCTTGTAAATAAATGGAATTTTATACCCCGGTCAGCTATCCCCTTCGGGTAAAAAAAGGGGCTTTCGAGGTGGAAACCCCCTCGTAGAGCAACAATGCTCGCGCAAGTCGTGCCTACGGCACGGCGCGGCATCGGGGGCTACTCGCCCCCTACCCCAGGCAGGAGCCTGCGGCCCCTGCACCCGCAACACAACAACAATACCTTCCGACCGTGAAACAGCCTGTCTAAGCGGCCCAGGGCGATAAAGCCGCCCTGCCCTGGCCTACGGCCACCCTGCGGGCGCTAAGACCCGGATAAATCGTCCGCGAACGGCAAGCCGCTCGCCGACTCAACCGGGCGCGTGTGCGCGCAGGCTTATTGGGGATTGATTAACACTAAAGTCCGTCAGGTGCCTTCGGTGAAGGCATCGATTTTGAAATTGGGCCGCACCCACGGGTATTGATGATTGCGAAAAAACTGTTTTTTACTGCGTGGCCTACGCTGAAGGAAAACGGCGGTTATCACTGAAGGCCTGTTATGTCGGTCACCTATCTACCACTGGAGCGTTGGAACAAACGTTGGAAACTCGACGGCCAGCACGTGCGCTGTCGACATTGCTGGGCTCTGCAACACCTTAACGACCTCGGGCCTTTTCGTCATCGACCCCATTGCGTGGCGCATTGGGAAACACCTAACTACCCGGCGTATGAACTGGAGAAACACCTGAAACAGAAAATACACTTGGGCTTGTCGTGACTATCCCCCATTTAATCGGCACTAAAAAACGCCGCCAAAGCCACCGCATGCCTTTGCGGGGGTTAACCAGCCTTGCAGCGATGCGCCCTTTACCTCGGACTTGCCGCACTCCCTAAGCTGCGGCCTCGGCTTGCGCTCTTGCAACGGGCTTTTCCCGGTTGATTGACCTACGCGCGCGCATCTTCGGACAAATGCCGCAAAAGTCATTTCCTTGTTAGGCCTCAGTTCCCCGCTCAGAATCATCACTGATCAATTCTGGGGAATCGCAAGCCTGAGATTTCCGTAAATAAAAAGCACGTTCTCGGTATCGCCTACGGCCAAAAGCTCGCGCAGATCGCCGAAACCCATTGAAGTTCTGACAGAGCTTCACTCAATCTTGATGTACGGAAAATTGCCCTTGATGAACTTCCACTTTCCGATCAGAAAAACTGACGGAACTCCGTTCACGGATGCCAACGAACTTTTCCAGACCCTCGAAAACGAAACGTCAGGGCATTACCTGATGGGGGCTTACAAGTTTTGGCATGGCGGCATTCATATTTCTGACCAAAGCGCACCGCAATGCGTCGCGAACGATACGTTGCGCTGCATGGCCGATGGCGAGGTTGTGGCGTACCGGCTCAATAACGACTATCGGCACACGTCCTTCGGTGAGGGGGGGCAGAAACTCAAAT
Organism: Pseudomonas sp. NPDC098747; assembly: GCF_044760045.1. NCBI lineage: Bacteria > Pseudomonadati > Pseudomonadota > Gammaproteobacteria > Pseudomonadales > Pseudomonadaceae > Pseudomonas > Pseudomonas sp. NPDC098747. The sequence goes on from NZ_JBIWAL010000083.1 coordinate 6,725, forward strand.
ATTCCAACTCGTTCTGTCTGGTGCGGCATGAATACGCCTCAGAGCCCAATTCGGAAGAAGGAGCCAACTACGGTAAACGCAACCCCCTGACGTTTTACAGCCTGTACATGCACTTGCTGCCCTACAGCGGCTATCAGCTGCCTGAGCGGGTCAGGCCAGATTATTGGCAGGGCAAGGTCAAAGCGACGGCGATTAAGAGATTGCCGTTGTATGGCGCTCCCGTTAACCCTATTGATGGGCAATCTACGGGTGTGCGAAAAGGAAACGCGGAGCTGTGCATCAGCAGCGTGATTGAGTTCGACAGCCGCAAGGTGCTGACCTTGATGATAGATAATCAGCGGCGACGCATGGCCGAATGTACGCTGGTCAGCGGCGGATGCTGGGGGCAGGAGCCGGTGCCCGCGACGTTTTGGACGATTGTCGAGAACGAAACACCAAACAAACTTGTGGCATGGGGCCCGGTCACACCGAGCGCCTTCGATGAGGTCATTTCTACTAGCGTTCCCATCAAGGCAGGCGACCCCATTGGCTACCTGGGCAACGTCGAGAACCTCACCAACGAAGAAGGGGGGACCGAAAGCGCGCATCAGGTGCACCTTGAACTCTTTGCCACAGACGCCGATGTGAAGGACTTCCTGCAAAACGCGGCCGGATTAAAGACCGGCAAGCAGTTCCTGCATTTGCCCAGCGCCACGGTACTCAAGAAAAAAGCACCGGCTATGGGCTCGGTGAAGCTGCGTCAAAAGCACGTGATCGATTTAAGCGCCGTGCCGGTCGTACAGGACGGCGGTGAGGAGTGCTACGACGTCAGCGTGGTGGAGCGGGAAAAACCGGTCTCCGGGCTGCTGAAGAAAACCGATGCCGACATCATCAGCCAGCACGACCGGGAAAAACTCGGCTTCCAGATTGTGGCGGAGAGCAACGCCATGGCCGATGGCTTTGTTGACCCTGACGACATGCCGCAGTTCTTTAGGGATCTTTTTGCCAGCATCGACACCAACGGCAATAGAACCTTGGAACCGGACGAGCTCAAGTCAGCCTTGATGAACCCGGCCACGCGGGATCAGTGGACGCGACTAGTCGCGCATCATCCGACCGAGTGGAAAGAAAAAGCCGGTTCGCCCAAGTGGAGCCGACTGGATCAGTTGTTCCCGACCATCCCGAAAACGGTAAAACATGAAAAGCAAAGGATCGATAATTTCGTGTTTTGGGATGAGCTCTCCGGTAGCGCGCAGATGGCCTCCGGCTTGATTTATCATTTTCATCCGATTGCGTTTGTCGAAAGCATGATGGGCCCTGATCGTGCAGCCGCTCGTGAGGCGATTATCCAAAAGGTCCAATCGTTAGGACACACCTTCACGGAGCGTTCAGGATGGGGCGCCGTGCAAGGGAAGCCAAATATGGTAGAGGACTGGGATTACAGCATGATCGCGTTACACCATGCTGGCCGGTCATCTGTATGTACGCCAAGGGGCGACAAGCAGATGCTGGACGTTCAAGCCTACCACATGGCTAAAGGCTTTGATGACATTGGCTACCACTACGGGATCGCCTGTGACGGCACCGTGCTGGAAGGGCGTGATATTCGGTTGCGAGCCTCAAGTGTGAGAGGGTTCAACACCGGCGTTATTGGCATCGTGCTTCTGGAAAATCTGACCACAGCAGAAGAGGGGGGGGACGTCGTTGCTAAATGGCGTGAAACACTTGAACTCTATGGCTCCAACACAACGAACGTCATACCTGCTATACAAATCGACGCTTTGCTGCACCTGGTGGAGGCCTTGAAAAGTGTTTTTGTCATCGAGCGGTTCGGTGGGCACCGAGAATTCCCAGGTCAGGACAAAGATGGAAAAATTTGCCCAGGAAACATTGGTATGGAACTGGTGAGAAATATTCGTACTCAAACGCAGCTGCTGCCACCACCTGGGACCATCGCAGAATGAAGTACTTAGTTTCAGTGGGGGTCTTGTTCTTGCTGGTGATACTAAACGTTGGCTATTACGAGGAGCACTCTGAGCATGAAACATATACCATTTTTTTTGTAAAAAAGACGCCTACGTTCAGAGTTAAATTTTTCAACATTCATGCCAATGACGGAGACTATCGGCGTATAGAGACATTGAGCGATGAACGACGACAGAAAATCAAGGATTACTGCAAGTACAGATTGGGCATTGAAACAGAGGTGACAACACAGGCCGACATTGTGATGTGCGCCAAGTTGTAGGTGCGTTGTTCGAGGCCAACAAAAAGCCCCTTAGGGGCTTTTTTCAATGAGGCATAGATTCCCGGCAATCGCGGGTTACTTCTGAAGCCAGCTCTCAACCGTGTCAGCGCCGTACTGTTGCTTCCAGGCCTTCAGTTGCGTGTGGTTTCCCCCTTTTGTTTCAATGACTTCGCCTGATTCGGGATTGCGGTAAACCTTGACTGTGCGTGCTTTTCGGGTAGAAACCACGCCTGCTGCCGGTGCTGCTCGGTGAGGGTCCAGAATCTTGATGATGTCAGGCAGGCTTTTACTGTATTGACCCATCAAGGCCCCAATAGCTCTTCAAACTCCATTTCTTTGAGCAAGGCTGGGTTGTCACTCAGTGAGTCAAGGCGCGATTGAAGCTCTTTAATTGCCTGTTCTGTGGCACGATATTCATTGATTAATGACATAGCGACTCCATGGTGGAAAAAATTTAATTAAGGTGGAATTGAAAATACCAAAGACTCAACATTGTAACATTTATATGTAGAGTTACAATTTTTTGTCGTTCACAATTGGTGGAAGTTGGACGAAAACATATTCAATCGATCATGGCGTGTCATGTACTTCTGGCATTCCATTCGCAGTACGGTGCCCCAACCCTGGGTTGGATGTTTCCAAGGGGGTGGATTCAGCTTTTTTGCGAATCCTCAGAATGGTTTGCCGGGTAGTCCCAAAGTCTCTGGCCAGTTGTGATACCGATACTTGTTTGGCCAGCTGCTCCACTACTTCGGCTTGTTTTTTGGCGGACAAGGCTTCGCGTCGGCCGGTTTTGATGCCATTAGCGCGACTGCGTGCCAGGCCTGCATGGGTACGTTCAATCAACAGATCCCGTTCAAACTCGGGGTTTGGGGAGCAATGGAACCAAAAACCAACGTAAGGCCTGAGTGAGTAGATTGCATCGCAGCTGACCGCCCAATTGGATTGCCACTGAACAGCTCATTGCACCTGGCTTGTCCAAGGCACGCCGAAGAGACGACCGTCAGAGAAAGGAAAGCAGCCGGTGGCCGGAGCGATGGCAAATGAGTAGCTATGCTTGATTTGCTGCCGGAGCTGATTGGGTAGATTGGGCGTTCCGTCCATGGTGTATAACTCCTTTCAGAGTTCCCCGTACTACCACATTGCCCGGCTTAGACAGGCGTGGACGAGGGAACGAGTGGAATTTATCCACCAAGCCCGTGAAGGCGTTATCACCCCTCTTGATGCCTATTTAGAGTTTGGACCTCATGAACAGAACGCTGAGAATTGCGCCTATCACCGAATGGATGTTAGGGCCAGGGATAACTTCTCGGCACTCATGTCTTCTGGACGTGCCCCCACCAGACCAGTTACTTGCCAAAGTTATTGAGGAGGCTTCCCGTTCAGCGAAGATCGGTCGTATTCGACTGTGCTGGCAAGAAGCAGACGAATGCCAAGGTTACTTTAGGCTTGTGGCCCGGGTGCCCTTGGAACAGGAAGCCACGTTTGATCAATTCTTTAACGGTCGTTCGGGTTACCGAGCCCAGTACTACCTCTCGCCAGAAGAAGGCGTCCTTTACAACCGGGATGTCCTGCAGGGGTTAAAGGACGCACTGAGTAGCGCTTATCACCAACAGCCCCTTACAGAGTCACTGGAAGTAGTGCTCCGAACTATCGATGGTCCCCATGCAAAAGTCTGGCTGTTCGACGAACTCGCAGCCTTCGACAGCTCGCCAGCTAATTCCCTCAATCCGCAGCGGTGGATATACAACGGCGCTAACCGTGGACGCCGGACTCCGCTGCCGTCGCACTTGACACTGGACGTAAAGGGCACATTTATCGTGCCACTTACGGGAGAGTTGTTCGTTGATCCGTGCAAGATCGACAGGGCATGCGATTTGTTTCGGAAGGGATATACATGAGGTCAACAATCGCATCCGGGCGACTGATTTCCCTTCGGTTCTCTGCGAAAAATCCGCGGCAGAAGCAGATGTTAGGTCATAACAGTTGAGGGTTCTGCATGGGCTGGTCCAACGCATCAATTCGCCTCGATCTCTCCGAACCACGATTCATTGCCGATCTGCGTAATGAGGGAGAGTCCAGAAGACTCATATTCCAGGCGAGGCCTTCGGAAGGTCAGTTCTTGATCCCCACTCGCTTCGAAAACCCTGGTTCAGGTCCCTGGCCGCTCTACGATTTCGGCCTCAAGTATGTAGAGGAAGGGAAGGTCCACATATGGGATGGACCTTCGGAAATAGGGCATCTCGGATACATCGTCTATATACCCCCTTGGGAAGATCAGCCTCACCGTTTTGAGCTGCAAATTTGGGTATCCCGAGAAACTTTTCAGTTATTACTGGATGTCTATCCAAGCCAGATGGATTACCAATTGGGCTTTACTTTTGCCCCAAAGGGCCAAGACATTGTGGATGATTTCTATGATGAGTTTTCCAAACATCGCCTTACGGCTTGGAATGCTGAAGCTGAAAACCAGATCCTTGCTGAGCAGGTGACAATCCAAGTCGGGAAGGAACCATTAACTCATAACGATCGCTCGGACGAAGTGCGTACGGCATCTGAAGTTGCACCTCCACCAAATTATGCCGAAACCGCCGAGCTCATTTCCAAGGTTGCCGAACTCAAGAAGATTGGGGGCTGGGTTGTCGCTTTGATGTGCACTATCCTGGCCGTCCTCCTCTTCTCCAGACAGTAATTAAACTACCAGTGCCGTGCTAGCCGAGCCTGCTGCGCGTGGGTGTTGCCCGTAGTGCATGGATGGATCACCGATCATCATCGGGATTGCGCAACGGCCGCAACTCGCCTCGGGCGACCTCTTCCGGTACCGCGAAGGAGTACCGTCCCAGCATATTGATGTGCTCGAAGATCAGCGGCGACAGCCGAGCCAGATCTTCGTCCAGCACCGGGTAGCCGTGCTGCTTTAGCCGTTCCACGGCCGCCGTCATGTAGAGGGTGTTCCACAGCACGATGATGTTCACCACCAGGCCCAGGGCACCTAGTTGATCCTCCTGACCTTCGCGGTAGCGCTGGCGAAGCTCGCCGCGTTTGCCATGGAACACGGCGCGGGCCAGGCTGTGCCGGCCTTCGCCGCGATTCAGTTGGGTCAAGGTAGCGCGGCGCTTGGACTCGTCATCGATGTAGGTCAGCGTGTGCAACGTTTTCTCGATCCGCCCGAACTCGGCCAGCGCCTGGGCCAGGCGGGTCGGACGATCCCCCGTTTGCAGCGTGCGCATGATGCCGGTCGCCGGTACTCGACCGAGCTTGAGTGAGCCCGCCAGACGCAGCAGGTCATCCCAGTGTTCGGCGATCAGCTCGAGCTTGACTGACTGGCGGGCAAGCCCGTTGAGCTTGCCATAGTCCGCTTCTGGACGTGTGCGCCAGAAACGGGTACCGCCGACATCGGCCAGACGCGGACAGAAGTGATAACCGAGCAGACGGAACAGCCCGAACACCACATCACTGTAGGCACCGGTATCAGTCATGATTTGTGTGGGCTGCAACTCGGTCTGTTGTTCCAGCATGACCGCGAGCAATACCAGGCTGTCGCGCAGGGTGCCGGGCACCGTGATGGCGTTAAGACCGGAAAACTGGTCGGATATCAGGTTGTACCAGGTGACGCCCCGGGCGGTACCGAAATATTTCGGGTTGGGACCAGCATGCACGGTACGTACCGGCACGACAAAACGCATGCCATCGGCGGAGGCCACCTCACCACCGCCCCAGATCTGAGCCAGTTCCAGTTGGCTCTGCGCAGCCACCAAAATGGCATTGGCTGCTGACAGGGTGTCGTCACGGAGGTAGTTCTGGCCCACCCAGGACAGCCGGTCACGGCGCAGCGCTTGGTTGTCGTTGCGAATCAATGGCTCCAGGCCGGTGTTACAGGCTCCTCCCAAGAGCACTGCGCACAGACTCGTCACTAGGTTATCGGCCCGTGCATTGCGTTCGGACACATGGGTGAAGGCCTCAGCGAAACCGGTACGAGCGGCGATTTCCAATAGGATTTCCGGCAAATCGACACGTGGCATTAAGTCGGCCACGGCTGCACGCAGTTGCAGCAGCGAGTTGGGTTCTTCCAGCTTCTCCAACGCTCCGAGGGACAGCTCGGTTTTGCCCTCTGTATTTTCGCTCAACTGGATCGCAGGATTGTCGGGCAGGCGAACCGCGACTGCGTGCCAAGTCGCATCCAGCTCGGCAGACAAGGCGTCCAAGGTGGTTTTGGCGTCCATGGTCAAGCCCAGTGAGCGACAGATGATCGGTCGCGCCGACAGCCATTCAGCACCATCGAGCAAGCCGATACGCGGGTCGGCATAACGCCAACTGGGTGAAACAAAGACATCGCGGCGGCGTAGGGCGGTGCGCAGTGCATCGAGCGTGCAGAATACATAGGCGCCCATGTCGAGGGAGCCATCTTCGCGGGTGATGTGTTTCTGCCAAGCTTTGGCCACGATCTCCTGCGGCGCGTCATCCTCCGGTTTTCTACGAGGCAGGTTTAGTTGCAACCAGTCCAGACTGGCCGCCACTCCCTTGCCAGCGGGGCTGAAACCGAAGCGAATATGTTTCAATAAATCAGGAAGAAAACGGCGCACGCTGCGGTAGCGATCCTCCAGCGCGAGGTAAAATACATCGTTGGCCGGACGGATCAACGCATTGACCTCTTCCAGGGCTTTCTCCAGCGTGACACGTGGCAGGTCGTTGAACAGCCGGGCACGGACGTTGTCATCGCTGATCGTGCTATCCAGCACGACCGTGCACGCAGCGGCGAGCATTGCCGCCGAGCGATCCAGGTCTTTTAGACTACGTAACCGAGCCTTCTTGTCAGCCTTCTCCGCTCTGTTGAAGAGATCACGCAGTAGCGCCTCCAGAATTTCCAGAGCATCGTCATGCGCACTGGCTTCCAAGGAAACCGCGAATGCCACCAGCGTCGCCAACCGGCGCGACGCCGGCAGTCGATTGATGGCCGTGACCTTGGCGGTGTTGGCAAAGCGGGCCAAGGCTGCAATGCGGCTGGGTGGGATATGTGCAGCTGGCGGCAAGGCGATTCCCAACCCGCGCACATCATCCAGCCGACGCAACGCCCGAACCAGTGCGGGGCCACTGACCATCACCGGGCCGGAGCGTAGTTGATCCAGCTGGGAACTGCGGTTGCCTTCGGTCACCAGAAGCAAGTCCTGAAGCTGTTGCCGTTGCGCCTCGTTCAAGCTGCGACCCAAGGTGTACCAGAGGCGCTCTTCAACCCGGCTGCGCAGTTGGGCAATGAAACGCTCTAACTGGGAAACTCCTGGCAATAGGACTTTCTGTGTGAGCAGCCATGAGGTAGCTCGTTCAAACAGCACGCCAGGACGATCAGTGCCCGTCCAGCAGAGGGCATACAGCCATCGGCTCAAACGAAAGCCGATACCAGGGTCAGTAAAATGACGATAGCCATAGCGCTCTTGAATATCGGCCGCATGTATCCAGCGACGATGATCACTATAACGTGAAAGACAGTCAGGGGCAGAGATCACCAATTGCCGACAAAGTACATGCAGGACTTCCACCGGCACAGCCGCGGGCTTGTCCGGCAGACCACCGACGAAACGGACGGTGGTCAGCAGAACGGCATAGCCCAGGCGGTTATGGTTACCCCGCAGCACCTGGATGGCTTCACGGTCTTCATCGCTCAGGTGGAAGTAACGCTCCAGCTCTTCACGGCTGGGCGGATCGACATAGCGACCAAAGCCGTCGCGTTGCTCCTGAGTCAGAAAACCAACCGGCATCGATCACAGTACCTCGGCGCAGAACACGGCGGGGGTAACAATCCGCGTGCGTTCGATATGCCCGCGCTGCAAGAGGCCAGCGCGGCGATCACCGGTTACCAGGTAGTCCGCATTACCCGCCAAGGCCATGGCCAGCAGAAAGGAGTCATCCGGATCATCGGCTTCAATCTCGATGGTCAAGCGCTCCAGCACCATCGCCCGTTGCAGGTTATTGATCATGGCCCCCACTTTGGCAGGCTGAAGGATGGCCTGAAGCTTGGGGTAACGACTGGCACGACGAATTTCATCGAGCTGTGCTCGTGAGGTCACAACCTCGAAACGGGCCGCACGCCAGGCCCGATAGATTGCATCAGGAGCACCATGTGGTGAGATCAGCGCACTGAACAGGATGTTGGTATCCAATACAACCCGCATCAGCGCTTACGTGCCCAGTCGAGTGCTTCTTCAACTGCTTCGGTCAGTTCTGCCTCACTCAGATGGGCATTGGAAGCCTTGGCCTGTTCGGCGCTCAGTTCCAGGATGTGTGCCCGCACCGCTTCTTCGATGAAGCGCGAGAGGTCACCCTTACGGCCACCGCCTTGGCTGGCCAGAAACATACGAAGCGATTGGTCGGTGTCGGTGGAGACGGCGACGTTCCAGCGAGTGGTGTTCATGACTTTTTCCAATGATGAGTGTTTGTGTGTTTATACACCTGCTCCTTGCTGCGCCGCAATAGTTCGATAAAACCCTCGTTTTATAGAACTTTAACGGAAGACCTGCCCAACTCCGAGTTAGGCCTCATTGTGGTTTCAAATACTGGTATCGTTAATCAAGGTTCTATTTTCAATCTATGAGTTGAGTAAACGGTACTTTTGATGAAAATTGGCTATGCACGGGTGAGTACTCGGGATCAGAACGCAGACCTCCAGATCGATGCTCTGAAAAAGGCAGGGTGCGAGCGGATCTATCAAGACGTTGCCAGCGGCTCAAAAAGCGCACGTCCGGAACTGGATAAATTATTGGTTCATGTACGGGCCGGAGATGCCGTAGTGATTTGGAAGCTGGATCGTCTGGGACGCTCGCTCAAGCACCTGGTCGAACTGGTCGGTGAATTGGCCGCTCGTAACGTTGGACTGCAAAGTTTGAATGACCCCATCGACACCACTCACGCACAAGGCCGCTTTGTGTTCAACCTGTTCGCTTCGCTGGCAGAGTTCGAGCGCGAATTGATCCGTGAGCGCACACAAGCAGGCTTGTCCGCTGCACGGTCACGTGGTCGAGTCGGTGGCCGTCCGAAGGGGCTGCCCGCTCAAGCGGAAGCGACGGCTATGGCCGCAGAAACGCTGTACCGAGAGGGTCGGCTAAGCGTGAGCGCCATTGGCAAGAGACTGCACATTTCCAAAAGCACGCTTTACCGCTACCTCCGGCATCGCGGCATAACGATCGGCGCATCTGCAAAAATCTCCCAGCATCTTGGCATAACAGCCCCACCGGTAGTGGACGATGCCGAACGGATCGCGACGGTCATATTGCGTCTGGCCGTCGAGAACAACAGTAAGTTCGTGCGTGGCAAAAAGCGGGCAAAGGAGAACATCGAGCGTTACTGCCTGGAACCCTATGGCATGAAGCCGCTGGAGTCGGGCAACTACGCGCTGAGCATCCCATATCGCAACGATGAGGCACTGGATAAGACGGTACATGATCTGCTGACCGAGATCAGCCAAGAGGCCGAGATGCGTAATTGCTTTATCGAGGCGGATGCCTGGGAAAAAGGCTCTGAACGGCGGTGGTAGGGCTTACGTTGGTTTTTGGTTCCATTGCTCCCCAAACCCC
>NZ_JBIWAL010000084.1:0-11298 GCF_044760045.1 Pseudomonas sp. NPDC098747
AGCTGGACGGTGCAACCATCTGCATCCAGGCCGGTACTACCACCGAGCTGAACGTTTCCGACTACTTCCGCGGCAACGGTCTGAAATACACCCCAATCACTTTCGACACCTCCGATGAAAGCGCCAAGTCGCTGGAATCCGGTCGTTGCGACGTGCTGACTTCCGACAAATCCCAGCTGTTCGCCCAGCGCAGCAAACTGGCTTCGCCGAAGGACTACGTGGTTCTGCCGGAAACCATTTCCAAGGAACCACTGGGCCCAGTAGTGCGTAACGGCGACGACGAGTGGCTGGCTGTGGTGCGCTGGACTGGCTACGCCATGCTCAACGCTGAAGAGGCCGGCATCACGTCGAAAAACGTCGAAGCTGAAGCCAAGTCGACCAAGAACCCGGACGTCGCTCGTATGCTCGGCGCTGACGGCGAGTACGGCAAGGATCTGAAACTGCCGAAGGACTGGGTCGTGCAGGTCGTCAAGCAGGTCGGCAACTACGGTGAAGTGTTTGAGAAAAACCTCGGCAAGAACACTCCACTGGAAATCGACCGTGGCCTGAACGCCCTGTGGAACAACGGCGGCATTCAGTACGCACCACCAGTGCGCTAATGGTTCTATCGCCCGGCGGGCCAACCGCCGGGTGATGTTCTTGTTCCATTTTTTCCGGGGCACTTCATGCAAAATTCAATCGGCGCACCGAAGCAGAGACTCAGTCTCAGCGATCCGCGAGTGCGCGCCTGGGTATTTCAGATCGTCACTATCGTGGCAGTCGTCTCCCTGGGCTGGTTCCTGTTCCACAACACACAAACCAACCTTGAGCACCGGGGCATCACCTCCGGCTTCAGCTTTCTGGAGCGCAGTGCCGGGTTCGGCATCGCTCAAACCCTGATCGACTACACCGAAGCGGACAGCTATGCCCGCGTGTTTGTGATCGGTCTGCTCAATACATTGCTGGTGACCTTCATCGGCGTGATTCTGGCGACTCTGCTGGGCTTCATCATTGGTGTCGCGCGTCTTTCGCCGAACTGGATCATCAGCAAGCTGGCGACCGTGTATGTGGAAGTCTTCCGCAACATTCCGCCCCTGCTGCAAATCCTGTTCTGGTACTTCGCGGTGTTCCTGACCATGCCGGGGCCGCGCAACAGCCACAACTTCGGCGACACCTTCTTTGTCAGCAGCCGTGGCCTGAACATGCCGGCCGCGTTGGCGGCTGACGGCTTCGGGGCATTCGCGATCAGTGTCGTGGTGGCCATCGTCGGTATCGTGCTGATGTGCCGCTGGGCCAACAAACGCTTCGAAGCGACCGGCGTGCCGTTCCACAAATTCTGGGTGGGCCTGGCGATTCTGCTGGCGATCCCGAGTTTGTGCGCACTGATCTTCGGCGCTCCGCTGCACTGGGAAATGCCTGAGCTCAAGGGCTTCAACTTCGTTGGCGGCTGGGTGCTTATCCCGGAACTGCTGGCCTTGACCCTGGCCCTGACCGTTTACACGGCGGCGTTCATCGCCGAGATCGTGCGTTCGGGCATCAAGTCGGTCAGCCACGGGCAGACCGAAGCGGCCCGCTCGCTCGGTTTGCGTGAAGGCCCGACCCTACGCAAGGTGATCATTCCCCAGGCGCTGCGGGTGATTATCCCGCCGCTGACCAGCCAATACCTGAACCTGGCGAAGAACTCCTCGCTGGCCGCCGGTATCGGTTATCCGGAAATGGTTTCGCTGTTCGCCGGCACCGTGCTGAACCAGACCGGTCAGGCGATTGAAGTGATTGCGATCACCATGAGCGTGTACCTGGCGATCAGTATCAGCATTTCCCTGCTGATGAACTGGTACAACAAGCGCATTGCGCTGATCGAGCGGTAAGGAAAAGCGCATGAGTACTCATACTTTCAAACCCGACATGCCCCCACCGAGCAGTAGCATCGGCGTAGTGGCATGGATGCGCGCGAACATGTTTTCCAGCTGGCTCAACACCTTGCTGACACTGTTCGCGTTCTACCTGATCTACCTGATCGTTCCGCCGATTCTGGGGTGGGCGATCATCGACGCCAACTGGGTCGGCACCACCCAGGCCGATTGCACCAAGGAGGGCGCCTGCTGGGTGTTCATCCAGCAACGCTTCGGTCAGTTCATGTATGGCTACTACCCGACCGGCCTGCGCTGGCGCGTGGACCTGACCGTGTGGCTGGCAGTGATCGGCGTGGCGCCACTGTTCATCTCGCGCTTCCCGCGTAAAGCGGTTTACGGGCTGAGCTTCCTGGTGCTGTACCCGATTGTCGCCTGGTGCCTGCTGCACGGCGGCGTATTCGGCCTGACTGAGGTGGCGACCAGCCAATGGGGCGGCTTGATGCTGACCCTGGTGATCGCCACCGTTGGCATCGCCGGAGCCTTGCCGCTGGGGATTGTGCTGGCGCTGGGTCGACGTTCCAACATGCCGGCGATTCGAGTGGTCTGCGTGACCTTCATCGAGTTCTGGCGCGGCGTGCCGTTGATCACGGTGCTGTTCATGTCTTCGGTAATGCTGCCGCTGTTCCTGCCCGAAGGCATGAACTTCGACAAGTTGCTGCGGGCGCTGATCGGCGTGATCCTGTTCCAGTCGGCCTACGTGGCTGAGGTGGTGCGCGGCGGTCTGCAAGCGATCCCTAAAGGTCAGTACGAAGCCGCTGCTGCGATGGGCCTGGGCTACTGGCGTTCGATGGGTCTGGTGATTCTGCCGCAGGCCCTGAAAATGGTGATTCCGGGCATCGTCAACACCTTCATTGCGCTGTTCAAGGACACCAGTCTGGTGATCATCATCGGCCTCTTTGACCTGCTCAACAGCGTCAAGCAAGCCGCTGCCGATCCGAAATGGCTGGGCATGGCCACCGAAGGCTACGTGTTCGCCGCCCTGGTGTTCTGGATTTTCTGTTTTGGTATGTCGCGCTATTCCATGCATCTGGAACGCAAGCTCGACACTGGCCACAAGCGTTAGGAGTTCTGTAATGAGTGAAGCAATCAAAAAGCCTGTGAGCCCTGAAGGCATTATTCAGATGCAGGGCGTCAACAAGTGGTACGGCCAGTTCCACGTGCTCAAAGACATCAACCTCAATGTCAAACAGGGCGAGCGTATCGTCCTGTGTGGCCCGTCGGGTTCCGGCAAGTCGACCACCATTCGTTGCCTCAATCGTCTGGAAGAACACCAGCAGGGCCGCATCGTCGTCGACGGCGTGGAACTGACCAACGACCTCAAGCAGATCGAAGCGATCCGCCGTGAAGTTGGCATGGTGTTCCAGCACTTCAACCTGTTCCCGCACCTGACCATTTTGCAGAACTGCACCCTGGCGCCGATGTGGGTGCGCAAGATGCCCAAGCGCAAAGCCGAGGAAATCGCCATGCATTATCTGGAGCGCGTACGCATTCCGGAGCAGGCGCACAAGTTTCCGGGGCAGCTGTCCGGCGGTCAGCAGCAACGTGTGGCAATCGCCCGCGCGCTGTGCATGAAACCGAAAATCATGCTGTTCGACGAACCGACGTCGGCCCTCGATCCGGAAATGGTGAAAGAGGTGCTCGACACCATGATCGGTCTGGCTGAAGACGGCATGACCATGCTCTGCGTAACCCACGAAATGGGCTTCGCCCGCACCGTGGCCAATCGCGTGATCTTCATGGACAAGGGCGAGATCGTTGAGCAGGCGGCACCGAACGACTTCTTCGATAATCCGCAGAATGAGCGAACGAAGCTGTTCTTGAGTCAGATTTTGCATTGATGGCTGATGTGTAAAACCAACCCGGCCTTGTGCCGGGTTTGTTTTTTTGGGGGTCAGGATACGGAGAGGGTTTCGTGTTCTTTGTGGATGGTGTGCTTGAAGCCTCTCAAGTCTGCGCCTTCACCGAGAATTTTCGCATCGGTCAGCAAGTACGGGTAACGATCCAGCAGTCGCATCAGCAGCATCAACGCCTTGGGCGGTAATATTTCGCCGCGCTCGTAGCGAGAGAACGCGTTATGCCCTCCACCGGACAGCAGTTGCACCGTCTCTTTTTGTGTGAGGTGCAATTTGCGCCGAATACGCTTCATCTCGGCGCCGATCATTTGCCTGGCAGCGATAACCAGTTCGTCCCCTGCGTCACAATAACGTTCCGCGCTATCGGTATCGTGATCCCACTCAACTTCTCCGCACTGCTGGCATTCCCAACCAGAAAGATCATCTACACGGCGCTCCATGCCTTTGACACTCAGGGTTTCGCCGCGCCCTGCGAAATGTCTCATTCCCTCACGTGCACCGCAGCTGACACATTGCTGGGTTTTCATGGGTTCTTCTCCTTGAAGGAGATTACCGGTGGGCCGCCACCGGGGCGGTAGGTCACCTTGATGTAAATCTCCAGATCTTGTGAATGGGTGTGATACACGTCTTGCCAGACCCGATGATCGTCGTAACTGGTCATCGATTTGTACAACATCCTGTTCTGCAATTCGAAAACGATCTCTTGCATCTCGCTGATGCTAAAGCCGAGATACTCGCCTGAATCTGCCGAGGTCTTGGTGAAGGCTTTTTTTCCAAGCCGCCTGACCTCAGCCTTAATCACCGCCAAGTCGTAATGGGGCGTGTTCTTCTCCATAAGAAACCAAAACCCTGTCCCTGAAATTACCCTTAAAGGGTAATTTTGACTAATCGAAAATCCAGCTCCATTTCTTCCAATTCACCCTAGGTGGTTGCCGTCCTACACGGGTCTGACTAACATGTCGGAAAATTCATCCTATGATTGGATGAAAGGGCGAATTCTATGTCAGACATTTCTCCACTCGTTAAGCGATCCCTTGTCGATCAGGCTTTGGATCAGTTGCGCCAACGCATCAACAGCGGCACCTGGCAGGTCGGCGAGCGATTGCCGACCGAACCCGAGCTGTGCGCTGAGCTGGGCATCAGCCGCAACACCGTGCGCGAGGCCATGCGTGTATTGGCGTTTTCCGGGTTGATTGAAATTCGGCAGGGCGACGGTAGTTATCTGCGTGCGCTGATTGACCCGCTGGACACCCTCAAGGCGCTCTCCCGTTGTTCGTTGGAACAGGCGCGGGAAACCCGGCACATCCTTGAGGTCGAGGCCATTGGCCTGGCGGCGTTGCGCCGCACCGATGAAGACCTCGTCGCCTTGCGTGAGGCGCTTGGCACCAGTGGCAGTCATTACCACGGCGATCTCGACACCTACATCGCCTGCGATCTGGTGTTCCACCGCCGTTTGGTCGACGCCGCGCATAACCCGACGCTCAGCGAGCTGTATCGCTACTTCTCCAGCATCGTCGGCGCGCAATTGCGCCAGACCCTGAACATCGTCCCGCGCCGTCAGGAAGTGTTCGACCTGCACATCGAGTTGCTCGATGCCGTCGAACAACGCGACCCGGAACGGGCCAAAGCCTTATCGAGGCAGTTGATCAATGAACCTTGAAACCGAGAAATCCATGCCCCGCAACGAGATATCCACAGCCCCGAAACGCACGGCAGAGCTCGAAGAGCTGCTGATCGATGCCGAGGTTGATGACGAACAAGTGCAGCAAAGCCATCCGCTGGTGCGCCGGCCGTGGCTGTTGCTGCTGGGCTTGATTCTGGTGGCGCTGAACCTGCGTCCGGCGCTGTCGAGCCTGGCACCGCTGCTCAGCGACGTCTCGAAAAGCCTCGGGCTGTCTGCCGCTCAGGCGGGTTTGCTGACCACGCTGCCGGTGCTGTGCCTGGGCTTGTTCGCACCGCTGGCGCCGATTCTGGCGCGACGTTTTGGTGCCGAGCGGGTGGTGTTGGGGATTCTCCTGACCCTCGCAGGCGGGATTATCCTGCGCAGCAATTTTGGTGAGATCGGTCTGTTTGCCGGCAGCGTCTTGGGCGGCGCCAGTATCGGCATCATTGGCGTATTGCTACCGGGCATCGTCAAACGCGACTTCGCCAGACACGCCGGTACCATGACGGGCGTTTACACCATGGCGCTGTGTCTCGGTGCAGCGATGGCGGCGGGTTCCAGCGTGCCGTTGAGCGAGCATTTTGATCACAGCTGGGCCGTGGGTCTGGGATTTTGGGTGATTCCAGCGTTGGTCGCTGCGGTGTTCTGGCTACCACAAGTCGGGCAAAAACACGGTGCGCACAATGTCGCCTATCGCGTGCGCGGACTGTTGCGTGATCCGCTGGCGTGGCAGGTGACCTTGTACATGGGCCTGCAATCGTCGCTGGCCTATATTGTTTTCGGCTGGTTGCCGTCGATCCTGATTGGTCGCGGTCTGACGCCGACTCAGGCCGGCCTGGTGCTGTCCGGTTCGGTGATCGTTCAGCTCGCCAGCTCCCTCGCGGCGCCGTGGCTGGCGACCCGTGGCAAAGATCAGCGCTTGGCGATCGTGGTGGTGATGGCGCTGACCCTCGGCGGTCTGTTCGGTTGCCTGTATGCGCCGATCGAAGGCCTGTGGGGCTGGGCGATTCTGCTCGGTCTGGGGCAGGGCGGTGCATTCAGTCTGGCGCTGACGTTGATCGTACTGCGTTCGCGTGACTCCCATGTCGCAGCGAACCTGTCGAGCATGGCTCAAGGCTTCGGTTACACCCTGGCTTCGATGGGGCCGTTTGCAGTCGGCGTGGTGCATGACTGGACGGGCGGCTGGAATGCGGTGGGCTGGATTTTCGGCATTATTGGCACAGGGGCGATCGTCGCGGGCCTTGGGGCCGGGCGGACTTTGTATGTGCAAGTGCATAGCGAAAGAATCTGATTAGCGAAGTTCCCTGTGGGAGCGAGCTTGCTCGCGAAGTCGGTGCTTCAGGCAAAGGTGATGTTGAATGTGCAGGCCTATTCGCGAGCAAGCTCGCTCCCACAGGTTTTATGGTCGCCTGTAGATCTGGCAGAGTATTCGGATGGCGAATGCCGATAGTGTTTCCGCGCTTTGCAGATTATCGTGCTGGCAATCTTTCCATTCCTCGGAGTTTGCCCGTGAGTGAAGCCCATGCCGCGTTGATCACCCGCTTCTATCAAGCCTTTCAGCGCCTTGATGCCGAGGCCATGGCCGCGTGCTACACCGATGACGTGGTGTTCAGCGATCCGGCCTTTGGCGAACTGCACGGGTGCGATGCCGGCGACATGTGGCGGATGCTCACCACGCGCGCCAAAGACTTTTCGCTGACCTTCGACAATGTCCGCGCCGATGAGCGCCACGGTGGTGCGCATTGGGTGGCGACGTATCTGTTCAGCCAGACCGGCAACGTCGTGGTCAACGATATTCAGGCACGCTTCGTGTTCCGTGACGGCAAGATCTGCGAGCACCACGATCACTTCGACCTGTGGCGCTGGTCGCGTCAGGCCTTGGGGTTCAAAGGTCTATTGCTGGGCTGGACACCGCTGGTGCGCAACGCCGTGCGTGCTCAGGCACGCAAGGGACTGAAGGCATTTCAGGCCGGTCGCTGATAAGATCGCGGCCTGTTTCCTACACGTCTTGATCCCGAAGTGACCAGCCTTAGCGAAAAAACTGTCGATGTTGTCGAGCCAGTGAGCAAATCCTGGTTCGTCTACCTCGTGCGCGCGGCCAACGGTTCATTGTATTGCGGGATCAGCGACGATCCCGCGCGCCGTTTTGCCAAGCACCAGAGCGGCAAGGGTGCGCGCTTCTTCCTGTCCAGCCCGGCCATGGCGTTGGTTTATACCGAGCTGTGCCGAGACAAGAGCGACGCCTTGCGACAGGAACGGCTGATCAAAAAACTGCGCAAAAGTGCCAAGGAGTGTCTGGTTGCGTCTTATCAATCTGACTGATCAGACTCTGTCGGGTGGCAGAAATCCTTGCGGATAGGATAGCCACACAAATGACAGGCAAAAAAAAGCCGCCTTGCTGGGCGGTTTTTTTTCGTAAGCCTCGGTTTGCGGCCGGGGTTACTGTTCTCACTGGATACACTAGCGTGGGTGAAGATTATTCGTCTTTTTGCCATCGAGCAAGCCTACGACGATTTTTTCGAAGAGCGCGATTTTAGATCCATTTGTTTAAGCGGCGGTTCTGAAACGCGATTACTCTCCATCCGCTCGCATGACAGTGCAGCTAGTGAGGCTTGGCTGATTGGCGTAACGGTTTCACGCCCTTTGACATGGTGTTGCTCCCGTGCCGGAATGATATTTCAAAGGGTGTCTCAATCGGCCGCCTCACTGGATACACTAGCGTGTATTCCGAAGGCGTACGTGGTCCGGTAAGCGCGCTGGAGGTTTGGCCCCCGACTGGAGGCCAAAACGTATGAAGCTTTTGCTGCGTACTTTGAGCCTCGTATGGAGATCGTTTAAAGCAGTTCGCTTTTACGAGTTCCTGCGAGATCACTTCGATGACCTGATGTAAGGGTTCTTGGTGTGAGAACGACCGCCTCGGTTTCGGCTGAGGCGGTTTTTTCGTTCGGGAGCCCACACTCGTCTTATCAATCTGACTGATCAGTTCCCATCAGCCAGATCTGTAGGCTGCTAAGTAAATGCGCGCTAAGCTGCCGACTCACTTTCTGAGCGGCGGAGCCGAGCATGTCCGAGTTGATTCTGCATCATTACCCGACTTCTCCATTTGCCGAGAAGGCCCGTCTGCTACTGGGCTTCAAGGGGCTGTCCTGGCGCTCGGTGAACATCTCGCCGGTGATGCCGAAACCGGATCTGACCGCCCTGACCGGTGGTTATCGCAAAACCCCAGTGCTACAAATCGGTGCCGACATCTATTGCGACACTTCGTTGATCGCCCGCCGACTTGAGCAAGAGAAGGCGCAGCCGTCGTTTTTCCCCGAAGGTCAGGAAATGACCACCGCCAGCTTCGCGACGTGGGCGGACTCGGTGGTGTTCCAGCATGCCGTCAGCCTGGTGTTCCAGCCAGAATCGGTGGCCGTGCGTTTCGGAAAATTGCCGCCGGAAGCGATCAAGGCCTTCCTCGCCGATCGCGCCGGGTTGTTCAGCGGTGGCAGCGCCACACGTTTGTCCACCGAGCAGGCCAAGCACCAATGGCCGACGATCATGGCGCGTCTGGAGCAGCAGTTGCAGCGCGAGCAAGGTGATTTCCTGTTCGGTGAGCCGTCGATTGCCGACTTTGCTTTGGCGCACCCGATGTGGTTTCTCAAGGCGACTCACGTGACTGCGCCGCTGGTGGACGAGTATCCGGCTGTCTCTGCATGGCTTGGGCGTGTGTTGGGCTTCGGTCACGGTGCGGCAAGCGAGATGACTTCCGAAGAGGCGCTGGAGGTTGCTCGCAATGCGACGCCAGCGGCATTGCCGGATGAGCAGTTTATTGACCCGAACGGCTTCAAGGCCGGGCAGCAGGTGGCAATTGCCGCGACGGATTACGGGGTTGACCCGGTGGTGGGTGAGTTGCTGTTTGCCGGTCGTGAGGAATTGATCGTGAGGCGCGAAGATGAACGGGGCGGCGTAGTGCATGTGCACTTCCCGCGTTTTGGTTTCCGCATAGAAGCCCGCTGATTTCTCAAGTCTGGTGCAAAACCTGTGGGAGCGAGCTTGCTCGCGAAGGCGATTGATCATTCAACATTGTTGTTGGCTGATACACCGCTTTCGCGAGCAAGCTCGCTCCCACACGTTATTTCAGGGCAGCGAGAATCTCGTCCGGATCAAACCCGCGAATCAGCGTGCCATTCACATCGATCAGCGGAATCCCGCGCCCACCCAGTGCCTCGTACGCCTTGCGCGCCTCGGCATCCTTCTCGATGTCGAATTCCTTGAAGGGAATCCCCTTGCTGTCGAGAAAGCGTTTGGTCTGCTTGCAGTAGCCGCACCAGTCAGTGGCGTACAGCACAACGCTGGCTTGTGTTCGAGTCTGTTCCGAGACCATCTGCGACGGGTTGAACAGCCGCTCGATCTTGCCCCAGTTCTGATAGATCACGACCACCAGCAGCACCAGCGCAACCTTCTTCAGCACATTGCCGAGCATCAGTTGCGGCGCTTCAGTTGATCGGTCAGCGAGGTCGGCAGACCCTTGATCATCAGCGTGCCGTTCTCTTCGTCGTACTCGATCTTCGAGCCCAGCAGGTGTGCTTCAAAGCTGATCGACAGGCCTTCGGCGCGGCCGGTGAAGCGGCGGAATTGATTCAAGGTGCGTTTGTCCGCCGGAATCTCTGGCGACAGGCCGTAGTCCTTGTTGCGGATGTGATCGTAGAAGGCTTTCGGGCGCTCTTCGTCGATCAGCTCCGAGAGCTCTTCCAGGCCCATCGGCTCGCCGAGCTTGGCCTGGCTGCTGGCGTAATCGACCAGAGTCTTGGTTTTTTCGCGAGCAGATTCTTCCGGCAGGTCTTCGCTCTCGACGAAGTCACTGAAAGCCTTGAGCAGGGTGCGGGTCTCGCCCGGGCCGTCGACGCCTTCCTGGCAGCCGATGAAGTCGCGGAAGTACTCCGAAACCTTTTTGCCGTTCTTGCCCTTGATGAACGAAATGTACTGCTTGGACTGCTTGTTGTTCTGCCACTCGGACACGTTGATCCGCGCTGCGAGGTGCAACTGGCCGAGGTCGAGGTGGCGCGACGGGGTCACGTCCAGCGAGTCTGTTACGGCCACGCCTTCGCTGTGGTGCAGTAGAGCGATGGCCAGGTAATCGGTCATGCCTTGCTGATAGTGGGCGAACAGCACGTGACCGCCGACTGACAGATTGGACTCTTCCATCAGCTTCTGCAGATGCTCGACCGCCACTTTACTGAACGCGGTGAAGTCCTTGCCGCCTTCCATGTATTCCTTCAACCAGCCGCTGAACGGGAACGCGCCGGATTCGGGATGGAACAACCCCCAGGCTTTGCCCTGTTTGGCGTTGTAGCTCTCGTTGAGGTCGGCGAGCATGTTCTCGATGGCTGCTGACTCTGCCAGTTCAGAATCACGGGCGTGCAGAACTGCGGGCGTGCCGTCGGGTTTTTTGTCGATCAGGTGGACGATGCAATGACGGATCGGCATGGGCTTCTCGGCTGTTGGATGGGAGGAGGGCGGGCTCCCCCGAAAAAGCGTCCAGTGTACCGCAATCACTGGTTTTGGCGCCGGGTGAAGGGCTAATCCTGGGCGCTGTGCGGTCCTTATGCAGTTTTTTACCGGTTTAGAGCAATAAAGCTGACCAAATGGGTAGCTAGAGGCGGATATTTCCTTGTCTCTGTGCTAGTTTTGCCCGGTCTTACGCGAAGTCACTGCGTTAAGCGTGCAATCAGCATTTGTCAGGTCGAACCAAACCCTGATTTCGGTATCTATAACCCGACTCGTCGTGGTTATCGCCGAGGGTGCCAGATCCAGAAGATCGGGCTCGATGGCTGACACTGCACTCTGCAATCCATATGAATTTGATAGGGAAGGAACACTACATGGCTCTTACTAAAGACCAACTGAT
>NZ_JBIWAL010000084.1:11308-15191 GCF_044760045.1 Pseudomonas sp. NPDC098747
CGACGCGCCGAAAACCACCGCGCGTAACGCTCTGGACCAACTGGGCCAAATCGTTGCCGATCAGCTGGAAAACGGCGGCGAAATCACTCTGCCAGGTATCGGCAAGCTGAAAGTGACCGAGCGTCCTGCCCGCACTGGCCGTAACCCTTCGACTGGCGCTGCCATCGAAATCGCTGCTAAGAAAGTGATCAAGCTGGTTGTGGCCAAAGGCCTGACCGACGCTGTGAACAAGTAAGACGCAGCAATAAAAAAACCGTGCACCGGAGTGATCCGGGCACGGTTTTTTTGTGTCTGCGATTTGGTGATTGACTCACGGACGCCATAAATCACTGTGGGAGCGAGCTTGCTCGCGAAGGGGGCGTTTCAGCCAGCGTCTCTTCTGAATGACAGACTGCCTTCGCGAGCAAGCTCGCTCCCACATTTAACCGGTTCGGTCAGTGACGCAGTTTTAGCGTGTCCAGCGCTCGCGGCGCCAGATCTGCTGCTCGGACTTGGTCTGGAAGGTCCAGGCGACGAAACGGCTTTGTTTCTGCCCCTGAGACATCTCCACTACCTGACTTTCCAGCACACCGGCCTTTTTCAGGGCCGTTTCGATGGCTGGCAGGTTCGAAGCTTTCGATACGAGGGTGCTGAACCACAGCACTTTGTGCTGGAAGTTGGCGCTCTCGGCGATCAGCTGCGTCACGAAACGTGCTTCACCACCCTCGCACCACAACTCAGCCGATTGGCCGCCGAAGTTCAGCACCGGCAGTTTGCGTGTCGGGTCGGCGCGGCCCAGTGCGCGCCATTTACGCTCGCTGCCTTTGGTCGCCTCGTCCATCGAGGCGTGGAACGGCGGGTTGCACATGGTCAGGTCGAAGCGCTCGCCCGGCTCCAGCAGGCCGATCAGGATGTGCTTGCGATTCTCCTGTAGGCGCAACTGGATGACCTTGTTCAGGTCGTTGGACTGGACGATGGCTTTGGCTGCGGCCACGGCCGTCGGGTCAACTTCCGAACCGAGGAAGTGCCAGCGGTATTCGCTGTTACCGATCAGCGGATAAACGCAATTGGCGCCCATGCCGATATCCAGCACGTTGATGATCGCCCCGCGCGGGACCTTGCCGTCGTTCATGCTGGCCAGCAGGTCGGCCAGGAAGTGCACGTAATCCGCACGGCCCGGGACCGGTGGGCAGAGGTAATCGGCCGGGATATCCCAATGTTGGATGCCGTAGAACGACTTGAGCAGCGCTCGGTTGAACACACGCACCGCGTCAGGGCTGGCGAAGTCGATGCTTTCCTTGCCGTACGGGTTGATGATCACGAACTTCGCCAGTTCCGGCGTGGTTTTGATCAGTGCCGGGAAGTCGTAACGACCCTGATGGCGGTTGCGCGGGTGCAGGCTGGCCTTTTCACGCGGCTCAACGGCTTTGGCCGGGGTGGCGGAATCAGGCTTCTTGCGCGGCGGGCGAGGTGTGCGGGGGGCGTTCATGGGCGTGGTCGATTCGGGTATGGCTGAAAGTGGCGGGTATTGTCCCACATCCAGCAGCCTCGAACCCATTATCGAAAATATCACTGATCCCTGTGGGAGCGAGCTTGCTCGCGAAGGCGTCCTGTCAGTCAAAATTATTTTCGCCTGACACGGCCTCTTCGCGAGCAAGCTCGCTCCCACAGGGATTGGCGGTGGAGGAAGAAAGTGGCCAATAAAAAAGGCGCGCTACCCAATCAGGTGGCGCGCCTTTTTCATTGCGATTTACCGTTACAGGCTGGCAATACGCGCGTGCTGCTCGGCCAGTTTGGCCAGGGCTTGCTCAGCCTCGGCCAATTTGGCGCGTTCCTTCTCGATGACTTCGGCCGGGGCCTTGTCGACGAAACCGGCGTTGGACAGCTTGCCGCCAACACGCTGGACTTCGCCCTGCAGACGCAGGATTTCCTTGTCCAGACGTGCCAGTTCAGCAGCCTTGTCGATCAGACCGGCCATCGGCACCAGCACTTCCATCTCGCCGACCAGTGCGGTGGCGGACAGCGGTGCTTCTTCGCCAGCGGCCAGAACGGTGATCGATTCCAGACGCGCCAGTTTCTTCAGCAGCGCTTCGTTCTCGGTCAAACGGCGCTGGTCTTCGGCGCTCACGTTCTTCAGGTAGATCGGTAGTGGCTTGCCCGGGCCGATGTTCATCTCGCCACGGATGTTACGCGTGCCGAGCATCAACTCCTTGAGCCACTCGATATCGCTCTCGGCAGCCGGATCGATACGTTCTTCGTTGGCCACTGGCCAAGGTTGCAGCATGATCGTCTTGCCCTGAATGCCGGCCAGCGGCGCAATGCGCTGCCAGATTTCTTCAGTGATGAACGGCATGAACGGGTGCGCCAGACGCAGCGCTACTTCCAGTACACGAACCAGCGTGCGACGGGTACCGCGCTGGCGCTCGACCGGCGCGTTTTCGTCCCACAGCACAGGCTTGGACAGTTCCAGATACCAGTCGCAGTACTGGTTCCAGATGAACTCGTACAGCGCTTGCGCCGCGAGGTCGAAACGGAATTGATCCAGTTGACGGGTCACTTCGGCTTCGGTGCGCTGCAGTTGCGAGATGATCCAGCGATCTGCCAGCGACAGTTCGTAGGCTTCGCCGTTCTGGCCGCAATCTTCGCCCTTGTCCAGAACGTAACGCGCGGCGTTCCAGATCTTGTTGCAGAAGTTGCGATAGCCTTCGACGCGGCCCATGTCGAACTTGATGTCGCGGCCGGTCGAGGCCAGCGAGCAGAACGTGAAGCGCAGGGCGTCGGTGCCGTAGCTGGCGATGCCGTCGGCGAACTCGTCGCGGGTCTGCTTCTCGATCTTCTTCGCCAGTTTCGGCTGCATCAGGCCCGAGGTGCGTTTCTGCACCAGTTCTTCCAGCTCGATACCGTCGATGATGTCCAGCGGGTCAAGGACGTTGCCCTTGGACTTGGACATCTTCTGGCCTTGGCCATCACGCACCAGACCGTGGACGTAAACGGTCTTGAACGGCACTTGCGGCGTGCCGTCTTCGTTCTTCACCAGGTGCATGGTCATCATGATCATCCGGGCGACCCAGAAGAAAATGATGTCGAAACCGGTGACCAGCACGTCGGTGGAGTGGAATTTCTTCAGGAACTCGGTTTTTTCCGGCCAGCCGAGGGTGGAGAACGTCCACAGACCCGAACTGAACCAGGTGTCGAGAACGTCGTTGTCCTGTTGCAGGGCAACGTCCGGACCAAGGTTGTTCTTGGCGCGTACTTCGGCTTCGTCGCGACCGACGTAAACCTTGCCCGACTCGTCGTACCAGGCCGGAATCCGGTGGCCCCACCACAACTGACGGCTGATGCACCAATCCTGGATGTCGCGCATCCACGAGAAATACATGTTTTCGTATTGTTTGGGCACGAACTGGATGCGACCGTCTTCGACAGCAGCAATCGCAGGCTCTGCCAAAGGCTTGGTCGACACGTACCACTGGTCGGTCAGCCACGGCTCGATGATGGTGCCGGAACGGTCGCCTTTCGGCACTTTCAGGCCGTGGTCATCAACGCTGACCAGCAGGCCGG
The DNA here is from genome assembly GCF_044760045.1 of Pseudomonas sp. NPDC098747. NCBI lineage: Bacteria > Pseudomonadati > Pseudomonadota > Gammaproteobacteria > Pseudomonadales > Pseudomonadaceae > Pseudomonas > Pseudomonas sp. NPDC098747. The sequence goes on from NZ_JBIWAL010000084.1 coordinate 14,849, forward strand.
CGGCGTCGAACGCGGCAACGATCTGCTTGCGCGCTTCGAAACGGTCGAGGCCGGCGTATTCAGCCGGGATCTTGCCGTCGATGCTCTCGTTCAGCGTGCCGTCGAGGTTGAACACCTGACAGGCCGGCAGTACGTGGGCGTTCTTGTCGAAGATGTTCAGCAGCGGCAGGTTGTGGCGCTTGCCGACTTCGTAGTCGTTGAAATCGTGGGCCGGGGTGATTTTCACGCAGCCGGTGCCGAATTCAGGGTCGCAGTAATCGTCGGCGATGATCGGGATGCGACGGCCAACCAGTGGCAGCTCGACAAACTTGCAGATCAGGGATTAGTAGCGCACATCGTTCGG
>NZ_JBIWAL010000085.1:0-255 GCF_044760045.1 Pseudomonas sp. NPDC098747
ATCATCGCCAACTACTACATGTCCCCAAGCTCGCCGGACGTGAAGCTGATGCAGTACGTGTCCAGCGTAGCCTGCATGTCCCACGCGCCGTTCATTGCCGCGGCCGGTCCGAAGTTCTTCGGTCTGGAAAGCTTCACCGGCCTGCCGGATCTGAAAGATCTGAAAGACCACTTCGAAGGCCCGCAATTCGCCAAATGGCAGAGCTTCCGTACTTCGGAAGACTCCCGCTACGTTGGCCTGACCGTGCCGCGTTTC
>NZ_JBIWAL010000085.1:265-605 GCF_044760045.1 Pseudomonas sp. NPDC098747
AATCGTTCGTGTACAAGGAAACCGTTGCCAACAGCCACGAGCACTACCTGTGGGGCAACACCGCCTACGCGTTCGGCACCAAGCTGACTGACAGCTTCGCCAAATTCCGCTGGTGCCCGAACATCATCGGCCCTCAGAGCGGTGGTGCTGTTGAAGACCTGCCGTTGCACCATTTCGAAAGCATGGGCGAAATCGAAACCAAGATCCCTACTGAGGTTCTGGTTTCCGACCGTCGTGAATACGAACTGGCCGAGGAAGGCTTCATCTCCCTGACCATGCGTAAAGGCTCCGACAACGCGGCGTTCTTCTCCGCAAGCTCGGTGCAGAAGCCGAAGTTCGT
>NZ_JBIWAL010000085.1:615-14829 GCF_044760045.1 Pseudomonas sp. NPDC098747
AATAATACAACAAACCAGATCATAAATACAAGCTCGGCAACCAACAGCCGTACATGATGATCGACAACCGCCTGGCTCACTACTTGAAAGTGCTGCAGCGCGAGCAACTCGGTTCGTGGAAAGAACGTACCGACCTCGAGCTGGAACTCAACAAGTGGATCCGTCAGTACGTGGCTGACCAGGAAAACCCAAGCGCCGAAGTACGTGGCCGTCGTCCGCTGCGCGCTGCGCAAATCATCGTCAGCGACGTTGAAGGCGAGCCAGGCTGGTACCGCGTGAGCTTGAACGTGCGTCCGCACTTCAAGTACATGGGTGCCGATTTCACCCTGTCGTTGGTTGGCAAGCTGGACAAAGAGTAAGAGCGACTCATGGACGGATACGGCAGCCTTTTCGAACGTCTTAATGGCGACGCGGAAAAACGCAAGGGTAGGAGCCTCGAGGTTTCTGCCATGGCGTCAGTCGCTGCCCATCTGGCCAAAATGCTCAGCACCCGGGCCGGCAGCGTGCAAACGCTGTCCGACTACGGGTTGCCCGATCTCAATGACATGCGTCTGAGCCTGCACGACTCCCTGAGTCAGGCCCGTCTGGCCATCGAAACCTTCATCGAAGCCTACGAGCCGCGCCTGAGCAACGTGCGTGTCATTTCCCTGCCGCGTGACCACGATCAGCTTCGCCTGTCCTTCAGTATCGAAGGGCTGCTGGAAGTTGAAGGTTTCAAGCGGCAGGTCAGTTTTTCCGCGCGCCTGGATGGCAGCGGTCAAGTGAAGGTCACCTAAGGAGAACCCCGATGTCTGGCAAACCTGCAGCACGCGTATCCGACCCCACCGCTTGCCCGCTCCCCGGCCACGGCACCAACCCGATCGCCGCCGGTTCCGGCGACGTGTTCTTCGACGGCCTCGCGGCCGCCCGCCAAGGCGATGCCTCGGCGTGTGGTGGTGCGATGTCGGGAGGTTTGGCGACCACTGTGTTGATCAACGGCAAACCTGCCGTGACTGTTGATTCGGTGGGTACGCATGGCAACAAAGTCACTGCCGGTTCCGGGACGGTGATTATCGGGAATTCGTATTCGCCGGCGCCGTTTGTGCCGCCGTTGCCGGTGGAGATTCAGTGGCCGTTCACCCAGCATTACGTTGTGCAAGACACTAAGACGGGCGCGTCTGTAGTGGGGCGCGCCTATACGCTTAGAACTCAATCAGGAAAAGAAATAACCGGCGTTACTGACGCATCGGGGAAAACCGCAGTGATCGGCTCGGCCATTGCCGAAAGTGTCGAGCTGTTGTTCGATGATCAAATCTCCGTGTCAATTTCCTGAGATATTTATGACAAGTCCTTCAGTAGAACTATTGACTCAAGCCAAAGACAAAGAAGGGAAGAAGGTTTCGGCCAGAACTTTCCCGATATCATCTATTCCTGATGTCATGGACAGAATGGGGTGGAAAGTTGCGGCGCGTGTTATGCGCCAATGGTTTAACGGCGAGTCATTTGAACTGTCTCAGGAACACAAGCAAGGTAAGTCTCCTGCCAGTACGCTCGGTAAAAAAAATCTTATTACGGATATCCCGTTTGACTGGTTGTTCACAGCATCAGATCGCGTAAAACCAAAAGTGGATCAGTTTCTGACTGAGTTGACGGCGTCAACTGAATTTAATAGCAGCATCGGCAAGTCTAAGGGCATGCTTGACCAACTATCGAATGGTTTGGTCGTCATGATGACTCGGCTTAGACGCCTTGGGTTGCTGGATGTGAATGCTGGAAAGCTAAAGGATGGGTTTTGCGATTTCGGTGATAAGACAGCAATAGAACTAGATGAATTGTCCCAATTCAATTTGATTCGTGTCGGTTCCACGACTCAGGAAAAAGCGCTTGATGCATTAGATGATGTCTACGGCGCGTTTGGGAATTTTTTGGTGAAGGTGGCCGCCACCAGGTTCAGAACGATTGTCGATGACAATGGTTTTCAAGCGATCGAAATCATGGAGATAGGTTTTTACGGAAGAGACACCTACGACTTTCTGAATGATGATGGTGATCAGTTGTTAGGTTACTGGGCTGATGAGGGGGTTTTGCGTCCAAACGCTTACGACTACTTCGTAGGAAAGCCTGCAGTGATCAAAAGTGATGGTGTCGATTATTGCCGGATTACGAACGATCACTTCAATGAGTTTCGCAGGAAGCATAAAAAAGGCGGAGACATCATCAGTTATACAACAGTTAAGTTGTATGAGGCGTCTTTTACTGTGCATCTGGGGCCTCTTGATTTTGAAGAGTACAAATTTCGCTCGGGGTCAAAGTGATTGTGAGTAAGAAATCATTATCGCTATGGGTGCTGCTTGCATTGTTTGGGGGGGTGATAGCTGCTTGGCTCTATCTGAAAACTGAAGCTGCCGCTATGGCGACCCTTTACTCCACGACATGGAATGAGTCAGAGACTTGTTACATAAGTTCATACATCCCCCAGTATTCGAAGTTGGGTACCCCGGGTGCAATTGCGAAGATCTTCACAAGCGAAGCCTTTTTCAGGGTTTACAGTAAGGATGGAGAACTTTTGAGGTCGTCGGAATGGCTACTTTGGAAAAATGAATTCACGACGGATGAGCAATCACGATGGGTGGGTGGCCGCGCAATTTACCCAACCGTATCAGGTTATGACGGCTGGATTATTCCAGAGTGTCGATAGTGAGATCTCATTTATGCAGGGGCACATGGCTCGGGGATATGAAACCAGCATGAACACTTACGTTCGCATTGCCATGTGCCTGGCTTTCCACGCCGCTGGATGCGTTGCATACACTTTCCTGAACGACGCGGTGGTCGTTGCCTATAAAGCCTTCAATGGCGGGTTTACCACCCGTGGCGTGGGCATCGGCATCGCACATTACATGTTCATTTATATTTTTTTCGGGGTGAACGCGCTGGCCGCGATTATCCCGAACCTGTGGGCCAAACTCGGTCTGGTCGCGCTGATGGTTGCCTGGATTTTGTTCATGATGGTGCCCGACAACCCATTGCGTGCGCTGTTTTATACCGTGGCTCAAGGTGGCGTCACGTTGTTGGCGATTTTGGTCACGCAGGTCATTGAGCTGCGTTGGGAAAAACGCGCGCTGATGCGGCAGGCGTTGCTTGCGAGTCCTGCGCGGGAGGTGGACGCGTGATCAGCTCAGGTCGCCTCGGAATGATTTGGCTACAGCGCTTCCTCATGGCGATGGGTGCGATCGCCTGTGTGCTCTACCTTGCCGCGCCGGTGTTTTCCAACGCCTTGATGATGCTCATGGACCGCGCCAACTTCATCCCGGCGGAGTCGTCGATCTGGGTGTTCGAGCCTTACGAAATCAATCAAGGCTCCTCGTCTTATTGGATCTACGGTGAGGATCGGGTCAGCTACTACCATTTTGCTTACATCCCCGAAAGCGCTTACCGGGTGATCGCCAAAAACAATCAGTGTGCGAGCTTCGACAAGCGCGATGTGCGCACATGGTGCACGCCATGATGACGTGCCTACGTGCCGATCTGCGTCAGTCATGGTTGCATCGTGCGCTGACGTTCATGGTTCTGGTTTCGTTGGTCACCATCGAAATCGTCGGTGGTTACTACTCATCGGTGCCTCCCGCATGAATACATCGCTGACCATGCTTAGCCGCGCGCGACTGAATTTCTTCTTGACCGCCTTGTGGTCGCCACTGCTGTTGATGCTGGGGTTTTTCTCTTTGGGCCTGTGGGAGGGCGAATTTTCATCCGAGACCCATTGGGTCTATCTGTTGTGGTTCGGTATGCCCGGGCTGCTGTTGTTTGCGTTGTGGGCGTCGCGGGCCGCGAAGAGCCGCAACGAGCAACAGGCCCTGCGGATGGTCTGGTGGGCTCCGGTGAAGTTCATCCTGTTCTACGCGGTGCCCTGGATGCTCTATGGCTTGTGCAGTCTGGTCATCGGGCCTCTCGATGACTCCTACATGGCCTACGGCTGGATCATGCTCGTGCCGCACCTGCTGATCGCCGGTTACTTCTGCTCCGGCGTAACGGTCGCGCTCTACAGGATATTTTTTTGATGAGTTCCACTACCAGGCAGGTAACCCGTGTCCTTTAACCACTACTACCAAAGCGAACTCACCGCACTGCGCCAACTCGGTCGCCGTTTCGCCGAGCGTAGTCCGGCGTTGGCACCTTATTTGGGCCAGGCCGGGCGGGATCCGGATGTGGAGCGGTTGCTGGAAGGCTTTGCGTTTCTGACCGGGCGCCTGCGCCAGAAGCTCGATGACGAGTTGCCGGAGCTCAGCCATTCGCTGATGCAGTTGCTGTGGCCGAACTACATGCGCCCGCTGCCGGCGTTCAGCATTTTGCAGTTCGATCCGCTCAAGCGTTCCGGCCCGGCATTGGTGGTCGCGCGCGATACGCCGGTCGAGAGCAAACCGATGGAAGACGTGCGTTGCCGCTTCCGCACCTGCTACCCGACTGAAGTGCTGCCCCTGGATCTGGCTGCGTTGAATTACTCGGTGAAGGGTGACGGTTCGCTGCTCAGCCTGCGTCTGGAAATGAGCGCTGACGGCCACCTCGGCGAACTGGAGTTGAGCAAACTGCGCCTGCACTTTGCCGGTGAGCGCTACATCAGCCAGATGCTTTATCTGAGCCTGCTGCGCAACCTCGAAGGCATCGAACTGATCCCGCTCGACGGCGCTGGCAAACCGATTGATGGCGTCAGCGGCAAACCGATGGCGTTCAAGATTCCCGGTGACCGGGTCAAACCGGTGGGCTTTGCCGAAGAAGAAGCGTTGATCCCGTATCCGCTGAACACCTTCCGCGGCTATCGCTACCTGCAGGAATACTTCGCCTTCCAGGATAAATTCCTGTTCGTCGACGTCAACGGTCTGGACATTCTCAACGCGTTGCCGGAAGACACGCTCAAGCAGATGCGCGGCCTGGAATTGCGTTTCGACATTCGCAAGAGCGGCATCATGCGTATGCGGCCGACCCTGGATAACGTGAAGCTGTTCTGCACGCCAATTGCCAACCTGTTCGCGCACGACGCGCTGCCGATTCGCCTCGACGGCAAGCAGGACGAATACCTGCTGCTCCCGGCGGAATACGACCTGGAAAACTGCGGCGTGTTCTCGGTGGAAACCGTGACGGGATGGAAGCCCGGTGGCCTCGGTTATCAGGAATACGTGCCGTTCGAATCCTTTGAGCACGACCCGAGTTTCGACGTGCCCAACAGCCGTCCGCATTACAGCATCCGCCAGCGTTCGTCCCTGCTGCACGATGGCCTCGACACTTACCTGAGCTTCGGCATTCGCCACACCGAGGCGCATGAAACGCTGTCGATCGAGCTGATGTGCACCAACCAGAACCTGCCGCGCAAGCTCAAGCTCGGCGACATCTGCATGGCTTGCGAAGAGACGCCGGAGTTCTTGAGTTTCCGCAACATCACCCCGGCCACTTCAAGCTTTGCGCCGCCGCTGAACCGTGACTTCCTGTGGAAGCTGATCAGCAACATGTCGCTTAACTATCTGTCGCTGGCCGACGTCAATGCGTTGAAGGTGATTCTGGAAACCTACGACCTGCCGCGCTACTACGACCAGCACGCGGAGAAGGTCAGCAAGCGCCTGCTCGGCGGCCTCAAACACATCAAGCACCACCACGTCGACCGGCTGCACCGTGGCCTGCCGGTGCGCGGTTTGCGCACCGAACTGACCATCGATCCGGAAGGGTATATCGGCGAAGGCGACCTGTTCGTTTTCGCTTCGGTTCTTAACGAGTTTTTCGCGCTTTACGCCAGTCTCAATTCATTCCATGAGCTGCGCGTAAAAAGCACACAGGGAGAGGTGTACCAATGGACACCACGTATGGGCCTTCAGCCCCTGCTTTAAGCGGGCTGACCCGGGTAATACGCGAGTACTCGCTGTTTCAGGCCGTGCTACTGGTGATCGACCGGCTGCGCGAGGCACACCCGCACCTGAGCGAAGACGATTTGTACGATCAGGTCGAATTTCAGGCCAACCCGAGCCTCGGATTTCCGCGCAGCGACGTCGATCGCGTGGAGTTTTTCGAAGAGCACGGGCAGATGCGCGCGCGCGTGCGTTTCAACCTGATCGGCCTGGTCGGTTCCGGTTCACCGCTGCCCGCGTTCTACGGCGAGCAAGCCTTGGGCGACAGCGAAGACGGCAACCCGACGCGCAATTTCCTCGACCTGTTCCACCATCGCCTGCAACGGCTGATGCTGCCGATCTGGCGCAAGTACCGCTACCGCGCGAGTTTCCAGAGCGGTGCGCTCGACCCGTTTTCGTCGCAGCTGTTCGCGTTGATTGGCTTGGGTGGCGAAGAGATTCGCAAGGCCAAGGAACTCAACTGGAAACGCCTGCTGCCGTACCTCGGTCTGCTCAGCCTGCGGGCGCACTCGGCGGCGTTGATCGAGGCCGTGCTGCGTTACTACTTCAAGCACGAAGACCTGGTCATCGAGCAGTGCATCGAGCGTCGCGTGGAAATTCTCGACGAGCAGCGCAATCGTTTGGGCCGCGACAACAGCGTGCTTGGCGAAGACCTGGTGCTCGGTGAGCGCGTGCGCGACCGCAGCGGCAAATTCCGCATTCATATCACCCAACTCGACTGGCAGCGATTCCACGAATTCCTGCCAATCGGTTTTGGTTACCAGCCGCTCTGCGCGCTGGTGCGGTTCACCCTGCGTGACCCGCTCGATTACGACATTCGCCTGGTCCTGCGCCAGGAAGAAATCCGCGAACTGCGCATTGGTGAGCAGAACGCCTGTCGCCTCGGTTGGACCAGTTGGCTGGGCCGCGAGAAAGCGGACGGCGTGGTGACCCTGGGCAGCAAAATTCATTAAGGACGTGAGCCATGATCAACGTAGACCTGCAACAACTCATTCAGGCGCTGGACGCCGAAACCCGTCGTGATCTGGAGCGTTCGGCTGAGCGCTGTGTAGCCCGTGGCGGTAGCAAGATTCTCGTCGAAGACATGATGCTCGGCCTGCTTGAGCGTCCGAACGGCTTGCTCGCACGCGCGTTGCAGGACGCCGATGTCGATGCCGGTGAACTCAGCGCAGCCCTGCAATCGCGGGTCGAGCACAGCGCTTCGCGCAATCCGGTATTCGCCCCGGAACTGGTGCAATGGCTGCAAGACGCACTGCTGGTGGCCAACCTTGAGCTGGGCCAGACACAGGTTGAAGACGCCGCGTTGATCCTCGCGCTGCTGCGCAACCCGATGCGTTACGCCGGCAGCCGTTATCAGCCGCTGCTCGCCAAGCTGAACATTGATCGCCTGAAGGAATTTGCCCTGTCGCAACAGGAGCAACCGGCGACCAACGGTAAACCGGCCGCGCAGGGCGAATCGCTGTTGCAGCGCTTCACTCACAACCTGACTCAACAGGCCCGCGACGGCAAACTCGACCCGGTGCTGTGCCGTGATGGCGCGATCCGCCAGATGGTTGACATCCTCGCCCGTCGCCGCAAAAACAACCCGATCGTAGTCGGTGAGGCCGGTGTCGGTAAAACCGCCATCGTCGAAGGCCTCGCTTCGCGCATCGCCGCCGGTGAAGTGCCGCAAGTGCTCAAGGGCGTTGAACTGCTGTCGCTGGACATGGGCCTGCTGCAGGCCGGCGCCAGCGTCAAAGGCGAATTCGAGCGTCGCCTCAAAGGCGTGATCGACGAAGTCAAAGCCTCGCCGAAGCCGATCATTCTGTTCATCGACGAAGCCCATACCCTGATTGGTGCGGGCGGCAACGCTGGCGGTTCCGATGCGGCCAACCTGCTGAAACCGGCACTGGCCCGTGGCGAACTGCGCACCATCGCTGCGACGACTTGGGCCGAGTACAAGAAATACTTCGAGAAAGACCCGGCGCTGGCCCGTCGTTTCCAGCCAGTTCAACTGCACGAACCGACCGTCAGCGAAGCGGTGACCATCCTCCGTGGCCTGGCTCAGGTGTACGAGAAGAGCCACGGCATCTACCTGCGCGACGACGCCGTCGTTTCGGCGGCTGAATTGTCCGCACGCTATCTGGCCGGTCGGCAACTGCCGGACAAAGCCGTCGACGTCCTCGACACCGCGTGTGCCCGCGTGCGCATCAGCCTCGCTGCTGCGCCGGAAAGCCTTGAGCGTCTGCGTGGCGAACTGGCCGAAGGTGGTCGTCAGCGCCAGGCCCTGCGCCGCGATGCCGAAGCTGGTCTGCTGATCGACCATGAAGCGCTGGATGCTCTGGAAGCGCGGCTGGAAGAAGCCGAAGACGAAATGGTCGCGCTGGAAACCCTGTGGACTGAGCAGAAGGCACTGGCCGAGCGCTTGCTCGACCTGCGTCAGCAACTGGCCAAGGCGCGCGAAGCCGCTGCCGTCGAGCCGACCGTCAGCGTCGAAGAAGACGCCGAAGGCACCGTCATCGAAACCGTTGCTGCTGAAGTCGAAGAAGGCCAAAGCGTCGAGGCGCTGGAAGCCCAACTCCATGAAACTCACAGCGCACTGACCGCCGCCCAAGTCAAAGAACGTCTGGTCAGCTTCGAAGTCTGCCCGCGTCTGGTCGCCGAAGTGATCAGCGCCTGGACCGGCGTGCCACTGGCGCAATTGGCCCGTGAGCACAACGCCAAGGTCGCCAGTTTCGCCACCGACCTGCGCACGCGCATCCGTGGTCAGGAACAAGCCGTGCACGCACTGGATCGCTCGATGCGCGCCACTGCGGCGGGGCTGAACAAGCCTGACGCACCGGTCGGCGTGTTCCTGCTGGTCGGCCCGAGCGGCGTCGGTAAAACCGAAACCGCGCTGGCCCTCGCTGACCTGCTGTACGGCGGCGACCGTTTCATTACCACCATCAACATGTCCGAGTTCCAGGAGAAACACACCGTTTCCCGTCTGATCGGTGCGCCACCGGGCTATGTCGGTTACGGCGAGGGCGGCATGCTCACCGAAGCCGTGCGCCAGAAGCCGTACTCGGTGGTGCTGCTCGATGAAGTCGAAAAGGCTGATCCGGACGTCCTCAACCTGTTCTACCAAATCTTCGACAAAGGCGTGGCCAACGACGGCGAAGGTCGCGAGATCGACTTCCGCAATACGTTGATCCTGATGACCTCGAACCTGGGCAGCGACCGCATCAGCGACCTCTGCGAAGGTGGCGCGCGGCCAAGCGCCGAAGTGCTCGAAGAGACCATTCGCCCGGTACTCAGCAAACATTTCAAACCCGCACTGCTGGCGCGGATGAAAGTGGTGCCTTACTACCCGGTCGGTGGCCCGGTATTGCGCGAGCTGATCGAGATCAAACTCGGTCGTCTCGGCGAGCGCCTGAACCGTCGTCAGCTGGATTTCAGCTGGTGCCAGAACCTCGTCGATCACCTATCCGAACGCTGCACGCAAAGCGACAGCGGCGCGCGTCTGATCGACCATCTGCTCGATCAGCATGTGCTGCCGCTGGTAGCCGATCGCTTGCTCGATGCCATGGCCACTGGTGAAAGCCTCAAGCGCGTGCATGCCACGCTCGACGGCAACGCCAGCGTGACGTGCGAGTTCGCCTGAGGTGGGCGTGATGTTCACTCAAGTGCCGCAGCCGCTGGCTTACGCCGAAGCGTTGCTGGCGCAGTTCGCCAGCCTGTCGCGGGCGGCGGACGGTGCTGCGCTGCTGGGTGACTTTGTGCGCGGGCTGGCTGAGCTGAGCGGTTGCGAACTGGCGCAGCTGTATCTGCTCGATGCCACCCACACGTGCCTTGGGATGAACGCCGAATGCCTCGACGGCGCGCTGCAACCGCGCCAGGCGGCGAGCCTGCCGGCGGATTACAACGGTGAGCAACTGCTGCAATTCGCCCTGTGCCAGAACCGTGTGGTGTGCCTCGAGGACCTCAGCGGCAGCCTGCATGAAACCAGTTTCCTGCCCGCCGCGTCTGCGCCGTGGCAGTCACTGTTGTGCGTGCCGCTGGTCAATCAGCACAAGGCTGTCGAAGGTTTGCTGCTGTGTGCCAGCCGTCGCCGCATGGGGCTGCAAGGCTTTGCCGATTCGCTCGGTCAGCTCGGCTCGTTCGTGCTCGGGCAACTGCACTTGCTGCAACGCTTGCGCCAACCCCTGGATGTTCAGGCGCCAGCGGTACGCAGCGTGCCGAGCATCAGCGGTTACGGGCTTATCGGCAAAAGCGCGGCGATTCGCCAGACCTATTCGCTGATCAGCAAAGTCCTGCACAGCCCGTATACCGTGCTGTTGCGCGGCGAGACCGGTACCGGCAAGGAAGTGGTCGCGCGGGCGATTCACGATTGCGGGCCGCGTCGTTCCCAGGCGTTCATCGTGCAGAACTGCGCGGCGTTCCCCGAGAACCTGCTGGAAAGCGAGCTGTTCGGCTATCGCAAAGGCGCCTTCACCGGCGCCGACCGCGACCGCGCCGGGCTGTTCGATGCGGCCAACGGTGGCACGCTGTTGCTCGATGAAATCGGTGACATGCCACTTTCGCTTCAGGCGAAAATTTTGCGCGTGTTGCAGGAGGGCGAGATCCGCCCGCTGGGTACCAACGACACGCACAAGATCGACGTGCGCATCATCGCCGCGACGCACCGTGATTTGTCGGTGCTGGTCAGCGAAGGCAAATTCCGCGAGGACTTGTATTACCGCCTCGCGCAATTCCCTATCGAACTGCCGGCCCTGCGTCAGCGCGAAGGCGACATCCTCGATCTGGCCCGGCACTTCGCCGAAAAGACCTGCACATTCTTGCAGCGTGATCCGGTGAGCTGGTCGGACCCGGCGCTGGAACATTTGTCCGGTTACACCTTCCCCGGCAACGTTCGCGAACTCAAGGCTTTGGTCGAGCGCGCGGTGTTGTTGTGCGAGGGCGGTGAGTTACTGGCCGAGCATTTCTCCCTGCGCATGGAGCCGATGCCCGAAGACAACAGTGGCTTGAATCTGCGCGAGCGCCTGGAACAGGTCGAACGCACATTTCTGCTCGATTGCCTGCGCAAGAACGACGGCAACCAGACCCTCGCTGCGCGCGAATTGGGCCTGCCACGCCGCACCCTGCTGTACCGCCTCGGGCGGTTGAACATCAATCTGGGAGACTTCGATGGGTAGGCGAAGATCATCGTTTTCTCCTCAAAAAATCTATTTCAGCGCCGCCCGCAAGGGTCGGCGCTTTGTGCTTTGTCTACCCCTGGAGACCCTCTGATGTCTGTTCGTCACTGGCAAGCTGTCCTGCTGACCCTCGTCGTTCTATGTGGCCTTGGCGGCTGTAGCGGCAATTACAAATTCAACGACAACGACTATCGCCCGTTGGGTGATCCGCAAGCGGTCAATCGCGGCAAGTGACCGCAAGGAGCATCAAACATGGAACTGGTTTTCGAAATGCTGAACACCAAGCAGTTCGTGCCCACCGAGTTGTGCCAGAAGACCTTCAAACAGGCCGGCGGCGTGATCGGACGGGGCGAGGACTGCGACTGGATCATCCCTGACCGCAAGCGTCATCTGTCCAATCACCACGCGATTGTCAGCTACCGCGAAGGCACGTTTTTCCTGACCGACACCAGCAGCAACGGTGTTCAGGACGGCACCAGCGGCGCACGCCTGCACAAGGGCGAACCGATGCGCATTGAGCACGGCAGCACTTACGTGCTCGGTGACTTCGAAATTCGCGCGCGCCTGGTGCGTGACCCGGCGACATTTGACGGCGAAGTCGGCCGGCCGCGTGCTGCCGGCAGCATCATCCCCGACGACGCGTTCCTCGATCTCGACCCGCTCAATGCCCTTGAACAGCAAGAGCGCGTGTACTCGGAAATCGACGAACTGCTGGCGCCGAACACCAAGCCCGAGGACTCCCGTCAGCGTGCCGACTACGCGCGCATCGACATGGAAAGTCTGATGGTGCCGGAGCTGATCGCCGCGCCCGCAGAACCTGAACCCGCTCCGGCACCGAAAGCCGTCGAGCGTCAGAGCGAAGGTTTCTGGGAGCACTTCGGCGCCGCACTCGGCGTTGACGTCAAAGGCCTGGGCCATGACGAACGCGAAGCCCTGGCACTGAACGCCGCGCGTCTGCTACGTCAGAGCATCGGCGGTTTGCAGCAGAGCCTGCGTACCCGCTCCGAGCTGAAAAACGAACTGCGTCTGGCCCAGACCACCGTGCAAGGCACCAACAAGAATCCGCTGAAATTCGCCGTCGATCCGAGCGAAGCCCTGCAGATTCTGTTGCAGCCGAGCAAGCCCGGGCATCTGCCGGCCGAGCAAGCCATCTCCCGCGCGTTCCGTGATTTGCAGGCGCATCAAGTGGCCTTGCTGACCGCCAGCCGCGCCGCCGTGCGCGGCACGCTGGAGCACTTCTCGCCAGAGCAGTTGACCCTGCGTTTCGAGCGCGACAGCAAGCCGCTGATCGCAACCTCCGGCGGGCGCTGGAGAGCGTTTGGTCGTTATCACCAGGCACTGCGTCAGGACGATGACTGGAGCGAGCGTCTGCTGGCCCGCGACTTCGCCCAGGCTTACGAAGAACAGATCCGCCTGATCTCCACCCTCCACACCGACCACCAAGGATGATGCGCATGTCTCGCCGTTCGACCGCTTTTTTCAAGACGCTGACTGCGCTCACCGTGCTGGTGCTGCTCGCCGGTTGCTCGTCGCTGTCGCCGTACTCGAAAGTGACCAAGATCAACCTGAAACTGACGGGCAGTGATCAGCTCAACCCGGACCTCAACGGTCGCCCGTCGCCGATTGTGGTGCGCCTGTTCGAACTCAAACACCCGGTGACATTCGAAAACGCTGATTTCTTCAGCCTTTACGAGCGTGCCAAGGAATCCCTCAACCCGGATCTGGTGGCCAGCGAAGAACTCGAACTGCGCCCGGGTGAAACCGTGGAAATGAAGCTCAGCGTGGAGGAGGGCAGCCGCTACGTCGGCATCCTCGCCGCCTACCGCGACCTGCCGGAAAGCCAATGGCGCTACACGGTGCAGATCACCCCGCTGGAAGTCACCGAGGCTGATCTGACCCTCGACCAGGCCGGTATCCGCAACACCCATCAAGTGCTCGCCAAGGCGGATGACTGATCATGAATACCCATAAAGTCATTTGGCAGGAAGGCATGCTGCTGCGTCCGCAGCACTTCCAGCACAACGATCGCTATTACGATCACCAGATGAAAACCCGCACCCAATTGCTCGGTGGCTACACCTGGGGTTTCCTCAATCTGGAAATCGACTTGCAGTTCCTCAACATGGGCAAACTGGTGATCAGTGAAGCCTCGGGGATTTTGCCGGACGGCAGCCTGTTCGAACTCGGTGGTAACACCGAACCGCTGGCGCTGGATGTGCCACCGAACACCGGCAATACGCCGATCTATCTGGCACTGCCGCTGGTCACGGGTAACCACATCGAGTCGCGACGTCCGGAGCAATCCGACGTACTGGCGCGTTACACCGCCTATGACGCCGAAGTGGCCGACTCCAACGCTGGCGACGATTCCGCCAGTCAGGTCAGCTGCGGTCGTCCGGACTTCAAACTGATGCTCGGCGAGCAGCAGAGCGATCAGGCCTACGTGAAGCTGAAGATCTGCGACGTGCTCGACACCACGCCCGACGGCGTGATCAGCCTCGATCCGGACTTCGTGCCGACCTACATTCAGGCTCACGCTTCCAGCTATCTGCTGTCGTGCCTGAAAGAAGTCATCAGCATGCTTAACCACCGGGGCGACACCATTGCCGAGCGGATTCGCTCCAACGGCAAGGTCGGCGGCGCGGAAGTTGGCGACTTCATGATGCTGCAACTGATCAACCGCACCGAACTGCTGCTGCGCCACTATCTGGGCCTGGAGCAGGTGCACCCGGAAGAGTTGTATCGCACGTTGCTGACCATGCTCGGCGATCTGGCGACCTTCTCCGGCGAGAGCAAACGCCCGCGTCTGGACAGCCGCTACTCCCACGCCGACCAGGGCGCGAGCTTCCGCAAACTGATGGAAGCGATCCGTCAGGTGCTGTCGATGGTGCTCGAACAGCACGCCATCGAACTGATCCTGCAAGCGCGTCAATACGGGATCATCGTGTCGCCGTTGCACGACCACAAACTGCTCGGCTCGGCTTCGTTCGTGCTGGCGGCCAGTGCCAATTGCGACTCCGAAGAACTGCGCCACCGCTTGCCGGCGCACCTCAAGGTCGGCCCGGTGGAGCGCATCCGCCAACTGGTCAACCTGCACTTGCCGGGGATCAAGGTAAAACCTTTGCCTGTGGCCCCTCGGCAGATCGCGTTCCACTCCAACAAAACCTATTTCATCATCGAACTCAGTT
>NZ_JBIWAL010000086.1:0-14204 GCF_044760045.1 Pseudomonas sp. NPDC098747
CCCTCAACCAGATCTTCCGGTTTGCCAACGCCCATAAGGTAACGAGGTTTGTCAGCCGGCATCAGGCCCGGCAGATAATCGAGCACCTTGATCATTTCGTGCTTCGGCTCGCCCACCGACAGACCGCCAATGGCCAGGCCATCAAAGCCGATATTGTCGAGGCCTTCGAGCGAGCGCTTGCGCAGATCCTGGTGCATGCCGCCCTGGACGATGCCGAACAGTGCAGCGGTATTCTCGCCGTGAGCATTCTTCGAGCGCTGAGCCCAACGCAACGACAGTTCCATCGACACACGGGCGACGTCTTCGTCAGCCGGATACGGCGTGCATTCGTCAAAAATCATCACGACGTCGGAGCCCAGATCGCGCTGAACCTGCATCGATTCTTCCGGGCCCATGAACACTTTGGCGCCGTCGACCGGAGAGGCGAAGGTCACGCCCTCTTCCTTGATCTTGCGCATCGCGCCGAGGCTGAACACCTGGAAGCCACCGGAGTCGGTCAGGATCGGGCCCTTCCACTGCATGAAATCGTGCAGGTCGCCGTGCTCCTTGATCACTTGGGTGCCGGGACGCAGCCACAGGTGAAAGGTGTTGCCCAGGATCATTTCCGCGCCGGTGGCGACGATGTCACGCGGCAACATGCCCTTGACCGTGCCGTAAGTACCGACCGGCATGAAGGCCGGGGTCTCGACGGTGCCACGCGGGAAGGTCAGACGACCACGACGGGCCTTGCCATCGGTGGCAAGCAGCTCGAACGACATACGACAGGTGCGACTCATACTGTTTCCTCTGGGTCCGATTCACTAGGGGCAGTCGGCGCGGGATTTCGGGTGATGAACATCGCATCACCGTAGCTGAAAAAGCGGTAACCGTTATCGACGGCAGCCTTATAGGCGGCCATGGTTTCGGGGTAACCGGCGAAGGCTGAAACCAGCATCAACAGCGTGGATTCAGGCAAATGGAAATTGGTCACCAGGACATCGACCACATGGAACGGCCGGCCCGGGAAGATAAAGATATCGGTGTCGCCACTGAACGGCTTGAGCACGCCATCGCGCGCCGCACTCTCCAGCGAGCGCACGCTGGTGGTGCCCACAGCAATCACTCGACCACCGCGCGCACGACACGCGGCGACTGCATCGACCACGTCCTGGCCGACTTCCAGCCACTCAGTGTGCATGTGGTGATCTTCAAGCTTCTCGACGCGCACTGGCTGGAACGTACCAGCGCCAACGTGCAGCGTGACGAACGTGGTCTCGACGCCTTTGGCAGCAATCGCCTCCATCAGCGACTCATCGAAATGCAGCCCCGCCGTCGGCGCCGCCACCGCGCCCAGGCGCTCGGCGTACACCGTCTGATAACGCTCGCGATCCGAGCCTTCATCCGGGCGGTCTATATAAGGAGGCAACGGCATGTGCCCGACGCGATCAAGCAGCGGCAGCACTTCTTCGTCAAAGCCCAACTCGAACAACGCGTCGTGACGCGCAAGCATCTCGGCTTCGCCACCACCGTCGATAAGAATCTTCGAACCCGGCTTCGGCGACTTGCTGGAACGCACATGCGCCAGTACGCGATGCGTATCGAGCACCCGTTCGATGAGGATTTCCAGCTTGCCGCCGGACGCTTTCTGCCCGAACAGCCGCGCCGGAATCACCCGGGTATTGTTGAACACCATCAAATCGCCCGGGCGCAAATGCTCAAGCAAATCAGTGAATTGACGGTGTGCCAGGGCGCCGCTGACCCCATCCAGGGTCAGCAGGCGACTACCGCGACGCTCGGCCAAAGGGTGGCGGGCGATCAGCGAATCAGGGAGTTCGAAGGTAAAGTCAGCAACGCGCATGATGGGGTTCGTCTAGCAGGGGCCGAAAGTCTAGCGGAAATATCGAAAATTGACCATGAAACGTGATTGACCAACGGTAATCTCATCTCTATACTTCGCCGCCATTGAGCCCTGATGGCGGAATTGGTAGACGCGGCGGATTCAAAATCCGTTTTCGAAAGGAGTGGGAGTTCGAGTCTCCCTCGGGGCACCAAAATCAAGAAAGGTCTTGCTTAGGCAAGGCCTTTTTTTCGTCTGTAGAAAACCGGTAGCCTTCGGCTAGATGATTTTCAGATACAAGCAGCCTGGCCGCAACATGAGATCACGTCTCAAGGTTGGGCGCAGGCACGGCTTGACCACTCGCCCCAAACAACCGCTCAGCTATCTCCCGACCTCGCTCCAGGCCTTCATCCGTCAACCAGATCGACTTGCTCTTATTCACTGGATTACTGATGAATCCCTGTTCATGCAATCGGTTCATGATCTGGAAGTCGAAGCCTTTCCAGGCATTCCCGTCATCTGAACTTAAAGCTGCTAACAGGGCGAGCACGGCATCCTCCATCAGCTTGTCGTCGTATTCCATGGTCGTCACTCCGCTTGCGTTCAACATTTAACGTCGAGTTTGTGGGGGCACACCTCCGATTCCCATTCGACCGGGTCTATACCCGTAACGTTTATCGGACGGCGCTATTTAGTCTGCATCTCTCAACATCATCCTGCGTTCTCAGCACCGTATCGAGCCCCAGCCGATACCGGCAATAATCGATGATCATTTTTCGCTCCTCATCCGTTAGCCGTTCGACTTGCCTGACCTCCCCGTCGTTAGCGTGGATGTTGTAAAACCTCATCTGCAACGTCGGATGCTTTTTGATAAACAGGATGGTTTCAATATCACCGTCTTCAAGGGCCAGGTAGTAGCCGCCGTAGAGCATAACCCCCAACGCGAACGCCGCCCCGATCAGTAACTTTTTCATTCTCGCAGCGCCGATGCTGGCAACTGCCGAGCTTGGGGGTCGGTTGTTTGTGCGAATGGCTTTGCCATGCATGACTCCCTGTCAGCGATTTTAGCGATGGTGAATTTATCAGCCTTGCTCTGAATGCGATTCCGATACGTATAATCTCGCCCGCCCCCGGTTCGGCGTTGGCTGCACTCAGAACCCTCAACTTTTCACTCCGAAGGACATCGCAAAAGGCACCCCATGGAAACGTCACTGGAAACAGTCGCCCTCTTCTCCCTCAAGCTCGCTTACGAGGAAGAAGGCCTGAGCCCGATTTTGCGGGACGACATGGTCATGGGTGATTACCAGAAAGACATTTTCGAGTTGCTGGTGCGGCGGGGTGATGTCGAGACCATTCAGTTGAAGATGAACGAGTGTCTTGGTCTGGCAATGGACGCCTTGGGCGGTGTCGAGAAACCGCTGGGGCGGGAGCTGCACAAGCTGTCAGCCAATTTCAGCCAGGCGCAGTCGCTGGAGCAGCTCGATCAGCCGCTCCTCGCACTCAAGGGTTATTTGAAGGACATTCTGTAATCAGATACGCAATCTGAAGAAACAGCCCTTCGGATTACTTCCGCACTTTTACGACTCGAATGTCGACGGGAAACCCACCTGGCCCTTCCAGCGTCTTCCATCCCACGTATTGAAAAATCGCGTCCTGATCGATGGTCTCGCCCCTCTCCACCCTCTCTCCGCCGAGCACCGCGACCTCTTTATAGACGGCGCAGCTGCCCTCATCGGGATGGGCGGTGTAGATCACATAGGGTTTGACGTATCTCACGGAGCGCAAATGTCGGCCGCAACCCCAGTCGACCGTAATCATCAAGGTCTTCAGATACGCTTCGCCATCCGTTTCCGATTCCTCGGCCAGCTCGTTGAGCTTGCCGATTCCGCCGACGTCGCTAAAGCCCAGAGCGAGGGCGCGCTTGTATTCCGGAGACTTCTCGTGCTCGGCCTGAGCCTTGAAGTATTGCTGTTGAATCTCTTTGTCCTGGACGTCATGTTCCTTGTTCCAGATCACGGTCGCCTGGGCAATGACGTTTTCGCAACGGGCATAATCGGGAGAGGCAAGGCTTGCCTGGGCGAGGTGCTCCTGATGGACGAAAACAGTTTGCTTCAAGCTATCGACGCGGACCATCGCCGCCCTGGCAGTCATGGTCCCGTTTTGAACGTTGTTCACTACTTGCTGAAAACGCTCACAATCGGAGAGGTATTCCTTCCAGGCAACCTCCGGGGTTTCATCCCCATCGGCAAGCGCCGGGGTCATTACGATGGCGAGAAGGAACGCGCCGAGCAGGCGCGGGGCAGAAGAAACAATCGGCATGTGTAGTCCGTTACGTGTTTGAAGAAAGTGGCGCAAAGCTACTATTTTGATATCTTGCCGTCCACTCTCGCTGGAGGCCTGTCAACCGCCTCCGTTATCGAGCACTCGGGAATAAACCAATGGATGCTTTGTTGTGCTTGCTAGTGATGGCCGGAACCTGAGCGCGGTGTGTGGGTTTGCCGCCGGCATGGCGACCCTGCTGTTTCTTGCTGCGAATTATTTTCCCAACATGGGAACTGAGGCGTAATTGTTTTGCTATCTTGCCGCCCGCAAAGGCGGATCTACTTAGTGAGCTGACACGAATTAAAGAAAGGAAATGGATGGGATGGAAACATCGTTGATCGTGATGTTTTTGCTGGTCTGGGCAGGGATGTGGGTCTGGGTCGTCAAGAATCGTGGAAACTGGCCGGTAATCTTCGGCCACTTCGCCGGCCTGATTGCCGGGTTTATCGTGGCAGCCGTGGTGTTCGTTATCGTCGACGGACTTCTGCCCGAAAAATCTACCCCCGCGACATCCAGCGGCACTCAGCCGCAAATCGCGAACGAAAGCCAGCTCAGATCCTTTGTCCCACGCACTCCGGTCAGTCGTGCATCCGCTCCGACGTCGCCGTTGCTGCCAACCGACAGCCCGCGCTATCCACGGCTCTCTACACCGCTGCTTTCCGCCAGTCTCGATCCACAGTGGAAAAGCCAATACACGCAATGGCGAGCCAGCGCAGATATGGCCAACGGGGTCAACGGAAGCCTGGCGGGGCTGATCTGTCGGTCAGCGGCAAAATCCACGCTGCGCATTCCGGATTCCGCCTCCTTCGACGAGACTGAGGACTTTCGATTCGACCGCTACAAATCCCAGACCTACCTCGTCATGAGCAGGATTAGTGGCGAAAACATGGAAGGCACGATGGTCAGTCTCGGCTATGACTGCGCCGTGCAGTTCGTCTCCGGCAACGGGATCAAGGATGACCAATGGCGCCTGCTGGAGTTGACCATGCAAGGAAAATCAGGCCCTGCGGGTTCTGCCAACACGTCGCCCCGGGAAGCATTGCCCGAGTATGTCGCTGCTGCGCCTGCTGCTACGCCAGAACCGCTCAAGTCTGGCCTGGTGGAAAACTATCTCAATGAAATACCGATAACCCGTTCTGAACTGGCGACGGTTCAAGGGATGACGGCGCAACAGACTCTGGCTCATGCGCAGTTGCGAGAAGGGCTCATTGGCGGGGCGGACGCCAACAAAAGACTGATCGCGTTCCAGATGTGCGAGCCGTTTTTACGCAGCGTTCTGCGTCAGCCGGAACTGGCCCTGTTTGCCGACGACAAGGCTCTCTCGACTCAGCGTTACAAAGACCAGATCTATACCAGCACAAGTCTGATGAAGATCCAGGACGCTGCGCGAAACTATCTGACCTATCGTTACGAATGCACTCTGCAGGCTTTGCCAACCATGAACGAAGGTTTTGACGACTGGAAGTTGCTGGACCTGCGCTTCGAACTGACCGGTAGCTGATCAGCTCAATGAACCAGAAGCTCGACGCTTCTATTTTGTTATCTTGCTGCCCATTATTGCAGCGGGCTCGAAGCGTGCTGCCTTGAGCGTTTTTGCAGGTTTAAGGAAAGGATCAAATGGAGTTTCTGCGTTTTCTGGCGTTTTTCGCGGCTTGGGGTTTCATGTGGCGCTGGGTGGTGAAGAACCGCGGCAGCTGGAATGTGTTTTACAGCAACATCGTCGGCGCGGCCGGCGGTTTTATTGTTGCCATGGTGGTGTTGTCGATCACCCTATCGCTGTTCCCTTCGGCACTTACAAACGAAGCGGCGAAGACGGAAAACACTGTGACGCAAGAAGTCGAACCCACCTCGCTTTTGCCTGAGTCCGAAATGGTAGCGACACCCGCTGCGCTGAAAGACGCGCCGGTGTTTGCCGCCATCGAACCGGATGACAAGCCTTCGCCCGCCGATTCCGCCTTGCTGCCGAACTACGCCAGCCGAGCACCGAAGTCGATGGCGCTGCAAACCGTGCTGGACCAGAGTGACAATCAGGGACGAGAAGCCCTGGCAGCGCTGAGCAAAAAGTTTCGCAGTGACGCACAGGCCGACAAGTCGATGCTCGCGTATGTCATGTGCAGCCCGTTTGTGACCGGCACATTGCGCTATCCCGCCTCGGCCCGTTTTGCTGACAGCAAAACCCTCGTCAGCCATCGCTTCAAGGATCAGGTCTACACCTTCAGCAACACCGTCATCGCTCGCAACATGACTGGCGACGATGTCACCTACCGTTTCGATTGCTCCGTACAAGAACAGCCAAGAGTTGACGCGACGCCTGCCGAATGGCGTCTGCTGGGTCTGAAACTGCAAAAAGCCGACTCTTAAGCCTCGCTTAAGCGCTCAAGGCGCCGGCTGCGTTATCATCGCCGGCCGTGCGCCTTGAGTCTTGACCCCGGATGTCCCCAACACTTGATGATCTGACCCCGCTGCCACCTGTTCTGGCCGGCCCGCTGTTGCGACGGTTGGAGCCCAAGCGGCTGGTGCTGTGGCTGGTTGGCACGCGCCAACTGTCGCTGACTTTGCGCTTGCAAGGTGTAGGAGACATTCCTCTCGATGCCGAGAAATGCAGGGTCATTCCCGTAGGCACTCGCGCATTCGTTCATCTCATTGATGTCAGCCTCGAAAACGCCCTGCCCCTCGACGAGTTAGTCGATTACGACGTGTTGATTGATGGCGACGAGTGCATCGCCGATTGGGCGCCGCATCTGTTGTATGGCGACGCTACGTGTCCAAACTTCGTGGTGCGTTCGCGGATCGATCAGTTGCTCCACGGTTCTTGCCGTAAGCCGCATCATCCGGCGGTGGACGGTTTGCTTTGTGTCGATCAACTGCTGGCTGCTGAAAGCGACCCGCAACAGCGCCCGGCGCTGCTGATGATGAGTGGCGACCAGGTCTACGCCGATGACGTCGCCGGGCCGACGCTGCGGGCGATTCATGCCTTGATCGGACGCCTCGGCCTGTTCGACGAACACCTTGAAGGCGCCGTGGTCAGCGACAGCGCCAAGCTCTACGACCACCCGGCCAGTTACTACCATCGTGCGGATTTGTTACCCGCGCTTGAGAGCAACGAGACATTGCGCGAGCGATTTTTCGGCGGTGCACGTAAGCCGATTTTCACCAGCAGCAGTGCCGACAATCATCTGGTGACCTTTGCCGAAGTCATCGCGATGTATTTGCTGGTGTGGTCGCCGGTGGCATGGACGTTGATCAACCCGACGGCGCCAACGCTGACGCCCGAGCGCCTCAAGCGCTACACCCTCGAACAGACGCGTATCGATGCCTTCAAGGCAGGCTTGGGCAACGTCGCGCGGGCACTGGCGCATCTGCCGAGCCTGATGATTTTTGACGATCACGACATCACGGATGACTGGAATTTATCTGCGCAATGGGAGGAAACGGCCTACGGCCATCCGTTCTCCAAGCGCATCATCGGCAACGCGTTGATCGCTTACATGTTGTGCCAGGGCTGGGGTAATAACCCGGACGCCTTCAAGGATGTGCTGGTGAAGACTCAGCGTCTGATTGCCAGTGGCGATGACCATTACCTGGACAGTCCGGTGCAGGACGATCTGATCGATGAACTGCTGCGCTTTCAGCACTGGCATTTCGTGCTGCCAACCAGCCCGGCGCTGGTGGTCATCGACACCCGTACCCGACGCTGGCGCAGCGAAGTGGCGCTCAAGCAACCGTCAGGACTGCTCGATTGGGAAGCGTTGAGCGAACTGCAACAGGAGCTGCTCGATCACCCCTCGGCAATCATCGTTTCGCCCGCGCCGATCTTCGGCGTGAAGCTGATTGAAACCGTGCAAAAGATCTTCAGTTGGTGCGGTTTTCCGCTGCTGGTCGATGCCGAAAACTGGATGGCCCATCGGGGCGCCGCGCAGGTGATCCTGAACATTTTCCGACACTCGCGCACGCCAGGAAACTACGTGGTGCTGTCCGGCGATGTGCATTATTCCTTCGTCTACGAAGTACTTATCCGACACCGTAAGGCCGGCCCGAGAATCTGGCAGATCACCAGCAGCGGCATCAAGAACGAGTTTCCACCGACGCTACTGGAATGGTTCGACCGCCTCAACCGCTGGCTGTACTCGCCACGCTCGCCGCTCAACTGGCTGACCAAACGCCGACGCATGCGCATCGTCCCGTATACGCCGGAACACGCCGAGGCCGGTGAGCGCCTGTGGAATTCGGCGGGGATCGGTCAGGTATTTTTCAATGAACAGGGACAGCCGCGAGAGATCATTCAGCACAACTCGAACGGCGCGGCGAAGACGCGGATGCTGGCGCCGGATTTGGCGGATTATCCGGACTGATCTTATCTAGGCAACGTCATTTCGTGTGGGAGCGAGCTTGCTCGCGAAAGCAGCAGGTCAGTCGACATCCATTTTGAGTGATCCAACGCATTCGCGAGCAAGCTCGCTCCCACAGGGTTATCGGGTAGCCCTTAAATCGCGGTGATCGCCCGCGCAACACCTCTAACAATCATCCCCACCTCCCGCTCGTCAATCGTCAGCGGCGGCAGCAGCCGTATTGTCTTGCCGCGCGTGACGTTGATCAGCAGCCCATGATCCCTCGCCGCGATCAGTGTCAGATCCCGAATCGGCTGTTTCAGCTCGATGCCGATCATCAATCCTTGTCCGCGAATCGCCAGCACATTGGGGTTGTCCGCCAACTCTGCGCGTAACCGCGTCAGCAGGCGTTCACCCTGCACTTGGGCGTTCTCCAGCAGGCCTTGTTCTTCGATGATATCCAGCACAGTGCAGCCAACCCGACAGGCCAATGGGTTACCGCCAAACGTGCTGCCATGACTGCCGGGCGTGAACAGATCCGCCGCCCTGCCGCGTGCCAGACACGCGCCGATCGGCACGCCGTTGCCAAGTCCTTTGGCCAGCGTCATGACGTCCGGGACGATGCCTTCGTGCTGGAACGCAAACCACTGGCCTGTGCGGCCGATGCCGGTCTGGATCTCGTCAAGCATCAGCAGCCAGGCATGCCGGTTACAGATGTCGCGCAGGGCTTTCAGGTATCCGGGCGGCGCCAGTTGCACGCCGCTTTCACCCTGAATCGGTTCGACCAGAATCGCCACGATGCGCTCGCCGTGCTTGCGCTGAACCTGCTCCAGCGCGGCGAGGTCACCGAACGGCACTTTGACGAAATCACCCGGCAAATTATTGAAACCCAAACGCACCGCCGGCCCGTCGCTGGCGGACAGCGTGCCGAGCGTACGGCCATGGAACGCGTTGGCCATCACCACCACGAGCGGCTGTTCGATCCCTTTGCGCCAGCCGTAGAGCCGCGCCAGTTTTAGTGCAGTTTCATTGGCCTCGGCCCCGGAATTGTTGAAAAACGCGCGCTCCATCCCCGACAGTTCGGTCAACCGTTTTGCCAATTGCTGCTGCCAGTCGATGCTGTACAGGTTGGAGGTGTGCAACAGCAAACCGGCCTGCTCGCTGATCGCCGAGACGATCCGCGGGTGCGAGTGGCCGACGTTGGTCACGGCGACCCCAGCGACCGCGTCCAGATATTCGCGACCGGCCTGATCCCACAGACGTGTGCCCAGCCCCTTGATGAAGCTCAGGGCCAGCGGTTGATAGGTGTTCATCAGGGCGGCGGTCATGACTTCAAACTCCAGTGAAGGTCGGTGTGTTTGCAGTATGGTTAGCCACCAGAGCTGGATAAACTCGGCAAAACTTCAATCATTTATAAGCAGAGCTTGATAATGGACCTGTTCCAGTCGATGAACGTCTACGTCAAAGTCGTTGAAGCCGGAAGCATGACGGCGGCCGCGTTGCAGTGCGATATGTCGACGACGATGGTAGGAAATCATCTGCGCGCGCTGGAGCAACGGCTCGGCGTGCAATTGCTGCAACGCACTACCCGGCGTCAGCGGCTCACCGAATTCGGCAGCGTCTACTACCAGCGTTGCCTGGATGTGCTGGGGCTCGTGGCGGACTCCGAACGCCTCGCCGAACAGGCTCTCGATGAGCCGCGCGGTATCCTGCGCATTACCGCGCCGCTGACCTTCGGCGTTGAACGGCTGGCCCCGAAGCTCAGTGAGTACTCGCTGCAATGGCCGAAGGTCAAACTCGACGTGGTGCTGACCAACAGTCGCCCGGACTTGCTGGAAAGCGGCCTCGACGTCGCCTTTCGACTGGGCCACTTCGAGCAGTCCAACCTGATTGCCCGACCGCTGATTGATTACACCCTGACCGTATGCGCATCGCCGGAATATGTCGCACGACGCGGCATGCCGCTTACGCCGCAAGAATTGCAGCAGCATGACTGCCTGGCTTTCGCCTACCCCACTGGCGATGACTGGCAATCGGTAGAGAAACGCTGGCGCCTCAGCGGCCCTGACGGGGAGATCATGGTCGACGTCAGCGGCTCAATGCTGATCAACAGCTCCGCCGGCTTGCATCAGGCCGCACGCACCGGCATGGGCATCGTGATGCTGCCCGATGCATTGGTGGAACAGGATCTGCGCGACGGCAGACTGGTCACGGTGATCCCCGAATACCAACCGCCCAGTCGTCCTTTGCACCTGCTGTACGCCCCGGATCGGTATCGACTGCCCAAGCTTCGGCGTTTCGTCGAGTTTGCGATGCAGGCATGGGGAAGAAGCTGAGTGACGGGAAAAAACCTGTACCGTCAGCCCGTTGCTCCGTGACAACGTCGCCCCGCTCCCCTAAATTAGTCGACCTGAAAAAGCCCCGTGCTTGCTCATCTCCACTCAAGTTAAAAAGTAGTGAAATTTCAATGTCCGATTTCAACACCGCTGAATCCGTAGTCACCGAATCGTCCAAAGCGGAATACGAAAACTCCATCAATCTTTCACAACACCTGCCACAAGCCAAAATCATCAGCGAGATGGTCCTGGACGCGTTCCAGTCGACCCGCGAAAGCGACCAGATCCGCGAACTGCGCACCGCGATTCGCCAGGCTCACGACCGTTTCGATGACGACAAGGCCTACGAGCTGATGGGCGAACTCAAGAGCCTCAAGGATGCCGAGGCTGCCGACATCGCTGCCCTCGAAGACCTGAGCAGCAAGTTCTCGATCGGCCGCATTCTGTCCAGCTTCAAGGACGATCCAGCCTTTCAGGAAATCGTTTACGGCCTGGCGCTCAAAGTGCTGAATCAGACCCATCAGGCGATCAGCAATCCGAGTGGCGGCAAAAGCAAAGCTGCACGGGCGAAGAAAGAAGTCGAAATCTTCACCATCAGCAAGGATGGCAGCAGCGTGACCCTGCCACTGCGCACGCCACGCTCGCGCCTGAACGTTGACCGTGAAGCGCTGGAGTTCCTCGGTTTCACCTTCGTCGGTGAAGGTGAGGAAGCCGAAGTCGACGGCGAAACCTTTGTCGACAACGCCGGCGCCGAACACGCCGTGAATCGCAAGAACATCATCACCGCGCTGCAGCAGCAGACCGCGTTTGATGGCTACAGCATCGCCGCGCAGTAACGGCCACGCTGACGAAAAAGCCCCGCACTGAGTGATCAGGCGGGGCTTTTTGTTTTCGGCATGGGGTTGGCGTTTTGGCGTACATCGTCGCCCCTCACCCCAGCCCTCTCCCGAGGGAGAGGGAGCCGATTTGGGTTGCCTTCAAATTCGCAGTTCGGCGGGATATTTCAGGTCGGCATATATCCAGAGAACACCTCTGTCAGTCCCTCCTAGCCGATTGGTGCGCTTCTCATACCCGAGTTCGGCGGGATATCTCAGGTCGGCGTTTATCCAGAAAACACCTCAGTCAGTCCCCTCTCCCTCTGGGAGAGGGTTAGGGTGAGGGCAGGCGGTGAAATGACATTAAGCCGAAGGATGCAACGCCACAATCATGTCCACTTCAATCGCCGCATTCTTCGGCAACTGATAGACACCAACCGTGGTGCGTGTGTGCCGGCCAGCATCGCCGAGCACATGGCTGAACACATCCGACGCACCGTTGGCCACTTCGCTGAGGTCAACGAAATCAGGCGTGGACTTCACATATACCGTGACCCGTAACAACGCGCGGATCTTGTCCAGCGAACCGACCGCATCGACGATCAGCGCCAGACATCGCATTGCGCTGATGCTCGCAGCGGCTTGCGCATCCTCTAGCGTCAACTCCAGACCAACCCGACCGGGGTACTGAATCTTGCCATGAGTGCGCGGCACCATGCCGCTGATGTACAGCTCGTTGTGATGACGGATCAAAGGCGCGTAATTGCCGCCGGCGGTGTTCTCACCGTAGATGTCGTAATTCAGTTCTTGAGCCAGGGCAATGAAGCGTTCGTCGCAGGTCATCCTCTCAGTCATTTCGCCCAGCCTCTTTATCGATGCATGAAGAACAAGAACAGTTGAGCACCTGTGGAATGGCATGGCGCTATCACTGTCATGGTTGGATCCGAATCTAGGGGGTTTGCCGGGATACCGCAACCAGTCGTCTTGAACGACAAAGCCCCGATCTTCATCCGAAGCGCGGGGCTTTGTTGTTGAATGCCGACATACCTAAACGGCACCCAGTCGCTCGACCATGTCAGGGAATTTCTCCACCAACCGGATCAGCAGAGCTGCCTGAGCATTGGGTTTTGACTTTTCCTGCTCCCAATTCCTCAGCGTGCTCGCACTAGTCCTGATTCGCTTGGCAAAAACTGCCTGAGACATATGCAGCTTTTCCCGCAATGCGACGATTTCCTGAGCCCCCACCTCAGGAGCGGGCTTGTCCTCGACCGTCGTATTGCGCAGCGTAATTTTGCCTTCGCGTTGAGCCGCCATCTCATCAACGCCCTGCATCAACTCTGCAAACAGGTCGCGTTTTTTCATGGAGTACCTCGTGTTTTCAACTCTTTCTCAATGGCTTTCCTGAGCGCCTTCTCTTGCTCGGCGGTCAGATTCTCAAGCTCATCTTTGTCATAAATTGCGAACATCCAGAACTGGCTGTCATTCATAAGCCAATAATAGATAACCCGCAAGCCACCTCGACGGCCTTTACCGCGTCGAGCATCAGCCCAACGCAATTTCCGGAAGCCACCCGTTCGCGGCATCACATTGCCTGCCAGTGGATTGCTTTGGAGATGAGTCTGTAGCTCACGATACTCATCGTCCGTCAGGTAATGCCCAACGCTCGTAGTGAATATTGTGGTTTCAAAGAATAGGGTTCGCATGCGCAAACCATAATCAAGTTGATCATAGTAAGACTATCAACAAATCCCGCTTTTGATAAACATATAACCAACAAAAAACCCCGCACATCTCTCGATGGCGGGGTTTTTCTTGAAGCCTCGAAACCTTACGGCGCGTACGTCAGCAACAACTCGCCCGGCACCTTGAAGTCCAGGGACATCATGACGCTCAACGCAGTGATGGTGAAGATCGAGAACACGAACAGCTTGCGTGCCCAGACTGTGTCATCCACTGCCTTGTAACCGGTCCAGGCCATGTACAACCAGTACATGCCCATGGCGGCGGCGACGGCGAGGTAGCTCATGCCGGCGTAGCCGCTGAAGGTCAGCATCAAGGTCGCCACGAGGAACGCCAGGATGTAGAGCAGGATGTGCTTCTTGGCCACTTGAATCCCGCGCTTCACTGGCAGCACCGGAATCGATGCGGCCAGGTAATCGTTGAAGCGGAAGATCGCGATGGCGTAGGAATGCGGCATCTGCCACAGGCTGAACATCACCAGCAGAACCAGCGCGGCCATGTCGAAGCTATTGGTTACGGCGACGTAACCGATCACTGGCGGCATGGCGCCCGACAGACTGCCCACCAGCGTGCCGTGAACCGACTTGCGCTTGAGGTAGAGGCTGTAGAAGCCGACGTAGATCACGAAGCCGATTACCGCGAACAGAGCGGCCAACGGATTGGCCACCTTGTACAACAATGCAACGCCGAGAACACCAAGGATGGTCGCGTAGATCAGGGCCAGTTTCAGGGAGATCAAGCCCTGGACCAGCACCCGGTTCTTGGTGCGTTCCATCTTAAGGTCGATGTCGCGGTCGATGCAGTTGTTGAACACGCAACCGGAGGCTACAACCAGGGAGGTGCCGAT
>NZ_JBIWAL010000086.1:14214-14689 GCF_044760045.1 Pseudomonas sp. NPDC098747
CCCGCCTGCCACAGAAAGCAAGTTACCGAAAATGATCCCCGGTTTGGTGATTTGGATAAAGTGCTTGAGCGACATCGGGTCTACCTCACTTCGCCATCATGTACGTGTGGATGCTGAACATGATCCACAGCGACAGGCCAACCAGCAGCACGATCACGATGGCCGTGAAGACGAACGCAATCACGTTGTTACGCTGAGCAATGGAACGGTCCAGGTGCAGGAAGTAATACAGGTGAACAATCACCTGGATGACTGCGAACAGCAGGACGATTGCCAGTGTCGTCATCTTCGGCAAGGTCGGGTACATCACCAGGCCGAACGGGATGACGGTCAGGATCACCGACAGGATGAAGCCAATGGCGTACGACTTGGCGCTGCCGTGGCCAGCATCATGGCTGTCATGGGAGTTTGCGTTAGCCATTACAGAGTCCCCATCAGGTAAACAACGGTTATTACGCAGATACACACCACGTCC
>NZ_JBIWAL010000087.1:0-11089 GCF_044760045.1 Pseudomonas sp. NPDC098747
AGCCTTGAGCCTGGGACATGGCGCCCATCGAACCCATGCAGCGATAAGCCTTGTACGAACGGCCCTGGAACAGTTCGATCTCGCCCGGCGCTTCTTCAGTACCGGCGAACATCGAGCCCATCATCACGCAGGAAGCACCAGCAACGATGGCCTTGGACAGGTCACCGGAGAAACGGATGCCGCCGTCGGCGATCAACGGGACGCCTGTGCCTTCAAGGGCAGCGGCGACGTTGGCGATGGCACTGATTTGCGGAACGCCGACACCGGCGACGATGCGCGTGGTGCAGATCGAGCCAGGGCCGATGCCGACCTTGACTGCGTCGGCGCCTGCTTCGGCCAAGGCCTTGGCGGCTGCGCCGGTGGCGATGTTGCCGCCGATCACCTGCACGTCAGGGAAATTCTGTTTGACCCAGCGAACGCGGTCGATCACACCTTTGGAGTGACCGTGAGCGGTGTCGACCACCACCACGTCCACACCGGCATTAACCAGGGCAGCAACGCGGTCACCGGTGTCTTTACCGGTACCGACCGCAGCACCCACGCGCAGACGACCTTGGTCGTCTTTGCTGGCTAGCGGGTAGGCTTTGGCTTTTTCGATGTCGTTGACAGTCATCATGCCTTTGAGGGCGAATTTGTCGTCGACGATCAGCACGCGCTCGATGCGGTGCTTGTGCAGCAGTTCGCGTGCTTCGTCCTTGCTGGCGCCTTCCTTGATCGTGACCAGACGCTCTTTAGGCGTCATCACTTCACGGACGGTGGCTTCCAGACGGCTTTCGAAACGCACGTCACGGGAGGTGACGATGCCGACCAGGTCGCCATCGTGCAGCACCGGAACGCCGGAGATATTGTGCATGCGGGTCAGTTCGAACAGATCACGCACCGTGGCGTCAGCCTCGATGGTAATCGGATCCTTGACCACACCGGCTTCGAACTTCTTGACCTTGCGCACTTCGGCAGCTTGCTGCTCGATGGTCATGTTCTTGTGGATAATGCCGATGCCACCTTCCTGAGCCATGGCGATTGCCAGACGGGCTTCAGTAACGGTGTCCATGGCGGCAGAAACCAGAGGAATGTTCAGTTCGATGCCACGGGTAAGACGGGTCTTAAGACTGACTTCGTTAGGAAGCACCTCGGAATAACCAGGCACTAAAAGAATGTCGTCGAAGGTCAGAGCTTCTTGGCTGATACGCAGCATCGCGGGGGCTCCCGAGCGGGAAAATGGAAGCGCGCCATTATAGTCAGACACCCCCTGCTGTTCAACGTAAAACTCAGCCTAATATCAATGTTACTGATATACGGGAATGGCGGCCGCTACAGTTCCACCTTGACCCAAGAGACAGGTTGATCGAGCCAATCGGCAAATTCGTCGATAAAGCTCTGCTTGAAGCCCGCTTCCAGCCAGTTGTTGAAAATGAACCCAAGGTTGGAGAACGCACATTCCTGCAAGAACAGAAAGCCGTTGATGTCGTCTTCATGCCCGCATTCCGGGCAGGTGAAGTTATCGGTGCGCGCAGGCATCCACTCCTCAAGGCTATCAAACAGCGCTTCGCCGATTTCCCGGCGACATTCGGCGCAGCCGGCTTCTTCGAGAAAACCTTTGGCCGGGGTGAAGATGCAGCGCTTGGTGACAATCTCCAGCCCATTGATCGGCTCGCCGAACGGCAGCGCTTCGGGGTGCAGCACCACGGCGCGGGCGCCATCAGCGATCGCGTAGGCCATGCGGTTGCCAGTGCGCCCGCAGGTGGTCAGTTCTTCCTTGATGATGTTCTTGCGCACCAACCAGCGCACGATCGCCCGTGCCCGGGGCTCGTGCACCGGCAGAGTGGAGATTTTCGGGACGATGATGCTTTGCGAATTCATGGACAGTCCTGCGGTATGGCTTCTGACCCCTTCGCGAGCGAGCTCGCTCCCACATTGATCTCGGCTATACACAGAATAGGTGTTCACTGAGATCAATGTGGGAGTGAGCTTGCTCGCGAAGAGGCCCTAAAGGCCGGCAGCTTAATCCCTGACGAAATCCGGTCAAGTGCTGAAGTAGCGCACGATCAAAGCAATCCCGCTTGCCAGCACCAGCCACGTCACCAGTCGCACAAACGCCTCGCGGGACAAACGCAGCGTCACCCGCCGACCAACCCACAAACCCAACGCCATGGCCGGCACCAAACACAGCGCCAGCATCAACAAGGGTAGCTCGGCATACACACCCGCGATGGCGAACAGACTTAAACGCACCACCGTGCTGCAACTGATCAGCGCACTTTGCGTCGCCCGCGCGGCCTCTTTTGGCAGACGACTGTTGAGATAGATCGCATATAAAAAGCCGCCACTGCCAAACAACGCACCGAACAACCCACCGACCGTGCCCATCGGCACCGCCCACGCGGCAGACAACTGCGTTGGCCGCGCTTTGACCCACAAGCTGTAAACCGCATAGGCCGTGATAAACAGCCCCATCAACAGCAACAACAGATCCGATTTGAGGTTGAGCAGAAAAATCACCCCCAACGTGCAACCCACCGCCATGCACGGCAGCAGCCGCAACAATTCGGGTTTGGCCACATCACGCCGCGATGGCAGCAAATTACCGAACGCTGCAACAAAATCCAGTAACACCAGCAACGGCACGATTTTCGACAGCGGCATGAACAGGATCAAAATCGGCCCCGCCACCAGCGCCGTGCCAAATCCGGCGATGCCGAACACGATATAGGCCAGCACAATGCCTAACCCGATAAACGCCCAGCCTTGCAGCCCCCACGACCACTCACTCAACAATCCAGCCACGCTCATCGACTTGCTTCCTTTTTAAGCCTGAGGTGACTTTAACCAAAACCACGCAGTTGCAGTTGATTCAGGCCGGTTTCGGTATCGCCTTGTGTTCACTCATGGTGATTGGCAGGCGAATGCCTTTAAACTGCGCCCCATGATTAAAGATCCCTTTGCAAGACTTGGCCTGGACCGTGAAGTCCTGACCGTCAGCCAGCTCAACGGCCGCGCGCGGGTGTTGCTCGAAGACGTGTTCAGCAACATCTGGGTCGAAGGCGAAATCTCCAACCTCGCCCGCCCGGCGTCTGGCCACATCTATTTCACCCTCAAGGACAGCGGCGCGCAGGTACGTTGCGCGCTGTTTCGGCAGAACGCTGCGCGGGTGCGTCAGGCGCTGAAGGACGGTTTGGCGGTGAAGGTGCGTGGCAAGGTCTCGCTGTTCGAAGGCCGTGGCGACTATCAGTTGATCCTCGACACCGTGGAGCCGGCCGGCGACGGTGCGCTGCGCCTGGCCTTCGATGCGTTGAAGGAAAAGCTCAGCGCCGAAGGTCTGTTCAGCGCCGAACGCAAAGTGCCGCTGCCGGCGCATCCGCAGCGCATCGGCATCATCAGTTCACCGACTGGCGCGGTGATCCGCGACATCATCAGCGTGTTCCGCCGCCGTGCGCCGCAGGTGCAGTTGACGTTGATACCCACCGCCGTACAGGGCCGCGAAGCCACCGCGCAGATCGTCCGCGCCTTGAAGCTTGCGGATGCACGCGGGTTCGATGCGCTGATCCTTGCCCGTGGCGGCGGCTCGCTGGAAGACCTTTGGTGCTTCAACGAAGAAGCTGTAGCCCGCGCGGTTGATGCCTGTGTGACGCCGATTGTCAGCGCCATCGGCCATGAAACCGACGTGTCGATCAGCGACTTTGTCGCCGACGTGCGCGCGCCAACGCCTTCCGCTGCCGCCGAGCTGCTCGCCCCCGATTCCAGCCATCTGATCCGTCAGGTCGAAAGTCTGCATCGTCGTTTGGTGATGCGCATGCGTGACCGCTTGATGCGCGATCGTCTGCGTCTGGAAGGCATGGCTCGTCGTCTGCGTCATCCCGGCGAGCGTCTGCGCCAGCAGGCTCAACGTCTGGATGATCTGGACATGCGCATGCGCCGGGCTTTCGAGCGCCAGCTCAATACCCGGCGCGAACGTCTGATCCGCCTGGAAACCCGCCTCGCCGGGCAGCATCCGGGTCGGCAACTGGCGATGTTGCGCCAGCGCCTCGACAGCCTCGCCGAACGCCTGCCACGCGCCATGCGCGAAGGTCTGAAAAGCCGTCGACTGCAACTGCAAAGTCAAATGCAGACGCTGCATGTGGTCAGCCCGTTGGCGACCCTTGGCCGCGGTTACAGCATTTTGCTCGACGAACGCGGCAACGCGATTCGCAACGCCGCGCAGACTCACACCGGCCAGCGCCTGAAAGCCAAACTCGGCGAAGGCGAACTGCAAGTGCGCGTCGAAGACAATCACCTGACGCCCGTCACCCTTTCTTTACTGGACTGATCCATGCCGCGTTTTCTGGCTCCACTGTTTTTGCTGTGCCTGACCTTCAATGCCCACGCCGACAGTTACATCACCCGGCTGCTGAACAAACCGGTGCCCGGCGGTGTGGCCGTGGTTGATCTTGGCGCTGCCGCTCAGCCGCCGAAAGCCACCTATCAGGGCAAACCCGTATTGGTTGTGAAAGAACAGAACAACTGGCTGGCGATTGTCGGTGTGCCGTTGACGGTCAAGCCCGGCGCACAGCAGATCAGCAGTGGTGGACGCAATCTGCCATTCACAGTCGGCACCAAGAAATACCCGGAACAGCGCATCACCCTGAAGAACACCCAGCAGGTCAATCCGAACCCGGCCAACCTCAAGCGCATCGAGGGTGAATTGGCCGAGCAGATCAAGGCTTACCGCAGCTTCAGCCCGAACACGCCAAGCAATCTGTTGCTGGACAAACCGGTCAACGGGCCGCTGTCGAGCAAATTCGGCGTGCGCCGCTTCTTCAATGGTGAGGAACGCAATCCTCACTCCGGCCTCGACTTCGCGGTGCCGGCGGGCACGCCGATCAAGACCCCGGCGGCGGGCAAGGTGATCCTGACCGGTAATTACTTTTTCAACGGCAATACGGTGTTTGTCGATCATGGCCAGGGCTTTATCAGCATGTTCTGCCATATGTCGAAAATTGACGTGAAAGTCGGCGATCAGCTGTCGCGTGGGGCGGTGGTGGGTAAGGTTGGCTCAACCGGCCGGGCGACCGGGCCGCATATGCACTGGAATATCAGCCTGAATGATGCGCGGGTGGATCCGGCGATTTTCATTGGTGCGTTTCAGCCCTGAATCTTTATGGAGGCGTCCGGCCTCTTCGCGAGCAAGCTCGCTCCCACATTGATTGGTGTGAACATGAATTTTATGTACACCGTTGATCCTGTGGGAGCGAGCTTGCTCGCGAAGGTGGCCTCACTGCCATGCAAAAGCTCGAGAAACTACAGCTTGCTAGATTGCGCCTCCCTCCAACCTCGCGCAAACATCAAAACGATCTAGCAATTTACCAACAATAAAATCGCGCAAAACCCCGCTTTTCGAGTATTCCTCTCAATTTTTTTCGACTGCTTGCCAACCTCTCCCCTCGCGGTTAGGGTTGAAGGCATGAAAACCTCTCACACCCTTATTCAGCTTCGCCAGCACCGCAGCCTGTGCCTCGTCAGTGCACGACTGCCAGGCTGAATCGCGGCGCCTCGTCCTACGCTTTTCCCAACACATTCGTTGTACCGGCAGGCCGCCTCTTTTCGGCCCAGACAATAAGGAATTTCCCGATGAGCATGCTCAAAGATCCGTCCTCGAAATACCGCGCTTTCCCCGTCATCAACTTGCCGGATCGCACCTGGCCATCGAAAACCATCGACACCGCGCCGATCTGGTGCAGCTCCGACCTGCGTGACGGCAACCAGTCGCTGATCGAGCCGATGGACGCGGTGAAAAAGCTGCGATTCTGGAAAACCCTCGTTCAAGTGGGCGTGAAGGAAATCGAAGCCTCGTTCCCGGCGGCTTCGCAAACCGACTTCGACTTCGTGCGTACTCTGATCGAAGAAGGCCACATCCCGGACGACACCACCATTCAGGTGCTGACCCAAGGCCGTGAAGACCTGATCGAGCGCACCTTCGAATCCTTGCGCGGCGCGAAGAAAGCCATCGTCCACTTGTACAACGCCACTTCGCCTTCCTTCCGCCGTATCGTCTTCAATCAGGACAAGGACGGGATCAAGGCCATCGCGGTGAACGCGGCCAAGCTGTTCGTCAAATACGCCGCCATGCAGCCGGACACCGAGTGGACCTTCGAATACTCGCCGGAAACCTTCAGCGCTACCGAACTGGAATTTGCCAAGGAAGTCTGTGACGCGGTGATCGAGGTCTGGAACCCGTCGCCTCAGCACAAGATGATCCTCAACCTGCCGGCCACTGTTGAGTGCGCGACACCGAACATCTATGCCGACCAGATCGAATGGTTCGGTCGTAACATCAACCGTCGTGACAGCGTGATCATCAGCCTGCACACCCACAACGACCGTGGCACCGGCGTGGCCGCCACCGAACTGGGCCTTATGGCTGGCGCCGACCGCGTCGAAGGCTGCCTGTTCGGCAACGGCGAGCGTACCGGCAACGTCGATCTCGTTACCGTCGCGCTGAACATGTACACCCAGGGTCTCGATCCTCAGCTGGATTTCTCCGACATCGACGGCGTGCGCAAAGTCGTTGAAGAGTGCAACCAGATTCAGGTTCACCCACGTCACCCGTACGTTGGCGATCTGGTCCACACAGCATTCTCCGGTTCCCACCAGGACGCGATCCGCAAAGGCTTCTCCCAACAGAAGCCGGACGCCTTGTGGGAAGTGCCGTACTTGCCGATCGACCCGGCCGACATTGGCCGCAGCTATGAGGCGGTGATTCGCGTCAACAGCCAGTCGGGCAAGGGTGGCATCGCCTACTTGCTGGAGCAGGAATACGGCATCAGCCTGCCACGTCGCATGCAGATCGAGTTCAGCCAGGTCGTGCAGCGTGAAACCGATCGTCTGGGCCTGGAGATGACGGCCAAGCAGATTCACTCGTTGTTGATCAGCGAGTACCTGCAAGCCAACACCCCGTACGCGCTGGTCAGCCATCGCCTGCAAGAAGAAAACGGCAACAGCGCCGTCGAAGTGGAAGTGGCGAGCAAGGGTCAGGGCGAAACCAACCTGCACTGGCGCGGCAAGGGCAACGGTGCGCTGGAAGCACTGGTGGCCGGCCTGCCGATTCCGGTGGAGATCATGGACTACAACGAACACGCGATCGGCGCGGGCACCAACGCCAAGGCAGCGGCCTACATCGAGCTGCGAGTGAACGGCGAACGTGCGGTTCACGGCGTGGGCATCGATGAAAACATCACCACTGCCAGCTTCAAGGCACTGTTCAGTGCGCTGAACCGCTCGTTGAGCCAGCCTGAGGCCAAGGCTGCTTAATCGACCGCTGAAACGCAAAAGGCCCCGGGGTGTGAACCTCGGGGCCTTTTTTTGCCTGATGGTTTTGTGCTGAATTCAATGACCCCTTCGCGAGCAAGCTCGCTCCCACAGGGGATTTGTGTTGTACACGGTCCAATGTGGGAGCGAGCTTGCTCGCGAAGGCGGCCTGTCAGGCACCGCAAACCTCAGGTGAATTCGAAGGTATCCGCATCCAGATTCGCCGGAAACCGCTCGCGATATGCCGCCAGTGGCGCCGCCTCCAGCACAGCCTTGAACACCCCGTCCGCCTCCCCCGCCGCCAGCAAAGTTTCGCCTTGGAAATCCAGCACCTGACTATCACCGGTGTAGGCAAAGCCTTTGCCATCGGTGCCGACGCGATTCACCGCTGCCACGTAGCAGAGATTTTCGATGGCTCGCGCCGGCAGCAACCGATTCCAGTGCAGCCGCCGCGCACCCGGCCAGTTGGCGGTGTACAGCAGCAGATCGGTGTCCTGCGCGTCACGACTCCACACCGGGAAACGCAAGTCGTAGCAAATCAGCGGACGAATCCGCCACCCCTTGAGTTCGAACTGCACCTGCCGCTCACCGGGCGTGTAGTGGTTGTGTTCGCCGGCCATGCGGAATAGGTGACGCTTGTCGTAATGCAGCACTTCACCGTCCGGCCGCGCCCACAGCAGGCGATTGCGATGACTACCGTCAGCCGCCTGGATGATCACGCTGCCGGTGATCACCGCATTGAGCTTGGCTGCCTGAAGCCGCAGCCACTTGCTGGTCGGGCCATTCTCGGCTTCGGCGAGGGTTTCCGATTCCATGGAGAAGCCGGTGGTGAACATCTCCGGGAGGATGATCAGATCCGCGCCGCGCGACTGCTCCAGCAGCACCTCGAAATGTTCGAAGTTGGCCTGACGGTCATGCCACGCCAGGCTGGTCTGGATCAGCGCCAGGTTGAGATCGGGTAATGCACTCAGATCACGCATAGTTTTGCCGCCGCTTCGCGCAGCGTCTCCTCGCGTTTGGCAAAGCACAGGCGCACGAGGCGCTGGCCTTCAGGTGGGCTCTGGTAGAACACCGAGATCGGAATGCTCGCCACGCCGTGCTCGCGGGTCATCCACAAGGCCATCTCGACGTCGTTGAGGTCAGGACGGATCTGCGAATAATCGACCAGTTGAAAATAGGTGCCCGTAACGCGGGTAAAACTGAATCGCGACGGTGTCAGCAGATCGCAGAACAGATCGCGCTTGGCCTGATAGAACGCCGGCAACTCTTCAACATGTTCCGGGTGCTCGGCCATGTAATCGGCCAAGGCGTATTGCAGCGGCGTGACGCCGCAGAAACTGACGTACTGGTGCACCTTGCGCAGCTCCGCCGTCAGGGCTGGCGGTGCGACGACATAACCGGTTTTCCAGCCAGTGACGTGATAGGTCTTGCCGAACGAGCTGACCACGAAGGCGCGCTGATACAGCTCTTCATGGGCCAGCACGCTGACATGCGGCACGCCGTCAAAAACCAGGTGTTCGTAGACTTCATCGCTGATCAGGTAGATGTCGCGATCGCGGATCAGTGCCGCCAATTGATCCAGTTCGGCGCGGCTGATCAGCGCACCGCTCGGGTTGTGCGGGGTGTTGAGGACGATCATGCGCGTTCGCGGGCTTATGGCTGCGGCAAGCTTGTCGAAATCGATGGAGAAATCGTCGGGCTTCAACTGAACATGCACGCAGCGACCGCCGGCCAACTGCGTCGCGGGGTCGTAGCTGTCATAGCACGGATCGAAAACGATCACTTCGTCACCGCTGTGGATAACTGCCTGAATCGCACAAAAAATCGCCTGTGTCGCGCCGGGCGTCACGGTCACTTCGCTCTCAGCGTCCACGTTCACGCCATAACTGCGGGCAATCTTCGCCGTAATCTGCTCACGCAGTGCCGGCAGGCCGGTCATTGGCGAATACTGGTTATGGCCACTGGCAATATGCCGACCGACTGCATCGCGCAGGGACTGTGGGCCGTCGAAATCAGGAAAACCCTGAGACAGGTTGATGGCGCCGGTCTGCGCCGCGAGCTGAGACATCTGCGTGAAAATAGTGATGCCGACATTCGGCAGCTTACTGGTGATCATCGGGGGTTCCCTGCTCAACACCCGGCTCTGACGACGGCTCGGGAGAGCCCGAGGATAGCCCATCCGGCGCCCATAAAAAAAGGGCGCCGGATGGCACCCTTCTTCTTTGTAACACCGCAATACCTGTGGCGAGGGGATTTATCCCCGATCGGCTGCGAAGCAGGCGCAAACCCGTTGAATGCGGTTGACTGATACACCGCGGGCACAGGTTTTGGGGCTGCTGCGCAGCCCATCGGGGATAAATCCCCTCGCCACAAAAGCCCCACACAAAATTGTGCAGGGCCTCGGATCACTTCTTGTCGCGGCGCTTCTTGTCGGCTTTCTTGCTGTGCGACATCATCCGACGCTTCCTGTTGACCTGGCGGTCGGTCAGCGTGTTTTTGTTGCCTTCGTACGGGTTCTCGCCGCCCTTGAACTCGATGCGGATCGGCGTACCGACCAGCTTCAGCACACGACGGTAAGTGTTCTCCAGATAGCGCACGTACGACTTTGGCACTTTCTCGATCTGGTTACCGTGGATCACGATGATCGGCGGGTTTGCACCACCCAAGTGGGCGTAACGCAGCTTGATCCGGCGGTTGTTGACCATCGGTGGCGCGTGCTCGCCAACCGCGTCTTCCAGAATCTGGGTCAGACGGTTGGTCGGCCAGCGGGTGACCGCCGACTTGAACGAGTTCTGTACGGAAGCGTAGAGGTTGCCCACGCCAGTGCCGTGCAGTGCCGAGATGAAGTGGATGTCGGCGTAGTCAACGAAGAACAGACGACGCTGCAGCTCAACCTTTACGAAGTCGCGCTCGCTCGGCGTCATGCCGTCCCACTTGTTGATCGCGATTACCAGCGCACGACCCGACTCGATGGCAAAGCCCAACAGGTTGAGGTCGTGATCGACCACACCTTCGCGGGCGTCCATCACAAAGATCACCACGTTGGCGTCTTTGATCGCCTGCAGGGTTTTGACCACGGAGAATTTTTCGACTTCTTCGTGGATCTTGCCGCGCTTGCGCACACCAGCGGTGTCGATCAGCGTGTACTTCTCTTCATTCCGTTCGAACGGGATGTAGATACTGTCGCGCGTGGTGCCGGGCTGGTCATAAACGATTACCCGATCTTCACCGAGCATGCGGTTAACCAGAGTCGACTTGCCGACGTTCGGACGACCAATAATGGCGATCTTGATGCCGTCCTTTTCGCTCGGGCCAGGAATGCGCTTGGCTTCCTCGCCTTCGGCAACGATCTCTTCTTCGCCATCTTCCGGTTCTTCTTCGTCTCTCGGGAAATCACCCAGGGCGATTTCCAGCATCTGAGTGATGCCACGGCCGTGAGCACCGGCGATAGGAATCGCGTGGCCCATGCCCAACGGAGCAAATTCAGCGCGGGCCATTTCCGGGTCGATGTTGTCGACCTTGTTGGCAACCACATAGGAGCGCTTGTTACGTTTGCGCAAGTGTTCGGCGATCATCTGGTCGGCGGCGGTGAAACCGGCCTTGGCATCTACCAGGAACAGCACAACATCTGCTTCTTCAATGGCCAGCAGCGACTGCTCGGCCATTTTTTCGTCCATACCGTGCTCGTCACCGGAGATACCACCGGTGTCGACAAGAATGTAGGAACGCCCTTGCCACTTGGCCTCACCGTACTGGCGATCACGGGTCAGACCGGACAAGTCGCCGACGATAGCGTCGCGAGTCCTGG
>NZ_JBIWAL010000087.1:11099-13033 GCF_044760045.1 Pseudomonas sp. NPDC098747
TGTCAGGCGGTTGAACAAGGTGGACTTGCCGACGTTCGGTCGGCCCACCAGGGCGATTACGGGAACCATGCGGCTCTCCACTTCGTTATTTCAGAAAATACAAAAGCCGCTGCGAGGCAGCGGCTGGTGCTCGGGGCAACACTGTGGGGGCGAACAGGTTCACTCCCACAAGTGAAGCTGCCTGGGGTGTTATCCCCAAGCATAGTTGTTACTTGATGGTCAGGGCTTCCAGTTTGCCGCTGTTGCCATACACATAAATCGTGTCACCCACCACCAGCGGACGGGCACGCAGGCCGTCGCTGTCGATGCGCTCACGGCCGACGAAACGACCGTCAACCTGACTCAGCAGATGCAGATAACCTTCCAGGTCACCTACTGCAACATAGCTGGAGAACACTTCCGGAGCCGACAGTTGACGGCGAGCCAGCGAATCGTTGGTCCACAAAGCCGTGGTAGAACGCTCGTCGACGCCTTCAACGGTGCCCGAAGACAGGCTCACGTAAACGCTGCCGAAACCTTGGGCAATACCGGCATAGCTCGACGCATCGCGCTGCCAGAGTTGACGACCGCTTTCCAGATCCAGTGCCGCAACGCGACCCTGGTAGCTGGCAACGTACAGCGTCCCGCCGGACAACAGCAGACCGCCGTCGATGTCGACCACGCGCTCCAGTTCCGAACGACCCTGTGGAATCGCGATGCGTTGTTCCCAGACCGGCACGCCGTTGGAAATATCCAGGGCGACTACTTTACCAGTCGACAGGCCAGCCACCGCGAGGCGGTTGGTCACGAGCGGTGCGCTGGTGCCACGCAGGGTCAGTACGGCCGGAGTGCTGTCATACACCCAGCGTTGAGTACCGGTGGAAGCATCCAGACCGATCAGACGATCGTCCTGGGTCTGCACCACTACTACGTCGCCGTTGTTGGCCGGCGGCGCGAGGACTTCACTGTTGACGCGAGCACGCCACTTCTCTTCACCGTTGATGGTGTCCAGAGCGACGACTTCGCCACGCAGCGTACCAATCAGAACCAGACCGTAACCCACGCCAACGGCGCCGGAGACAGGCAAATCAAGATCCTGTTCCCACTTCACGTCGCCGTTGCTGCGATCCATGGCCATTACCACGCCGGTCACATCGGCCGCGTAGATGGTGTCACCGTCGATCGCCGGTACCAGCATGTTGTAGGTTTCGCCCTGACCGTCACCGATCGAACGACTCCACTGCTTTTGCAGAACCACTTCTTCTTTGAAGTCGGTCAGTTCAGCCGGTGGCAATTCTTTTTTGCTGTTGCTGCTGCAACCCGCGGCCAGAATGGCCAGAGCCAGCAATGCTGCATGCTTCCAACGGATCACGTCACGCATCCCCTTTGGCCAGGTCGTCGAGCTTGAT
This sequence comes from Pseudomonas sp. NPDC098747, assembly GCF_044760045.1. Classification (NCBI taxonomy): domain Bacteria; kingdom Pseudomonadati; phylum Pseudomonadota; class Gammaproteobacteria; order Pseudomonadales; family Pseudomonadaceae; genus Pseudomonas; species Pseudomonas sp. NPDC098747. The sequence continues at coordinate 12,488 of NZ_JBIWAL010000087.1, forward strand.
TTGAAGGCCACCGACCGCCGCTTCATCCGACAGTGCCGCCTTGGCTTTTTGATACGCCTTGTTCGCGTCGTCGGTACGGCCCAGCTTCACCAGCAGGTCGCCCTTGAGTTCTTCGCGAGTGGCCAGGAACGCTTTGTCGGCGTCGCCTTCGAGCAGTTTCAGGGCGTCATCAGCCTTGTCCTGTGCACCCAGCACCTGCGCCAGACGCTGACGGGCGATTTCGCCCAGCGCCGGACTGGCCGGTTTGTCGACAATCGCTTTCAGCTCGGTCGCCGCGTCGTCCAGCTTGCCGCTGTCGACTGCAACTTTGGCCACGAACAGGCTGCCGTACTGCGCGTAGGCAGTGCCGCCGAATTCGCTGTTGAGCTTGCCGGCCAGATCCGCAACGCGGGCAGCATCAGGCTTGCCGTCAGGCGTCAGCGTGGTTTCCAGCAGTTGCTGATAGAGCACCGAGGCGCCTTGCGACTGGTTGCCTTGATACTTGTGATAGGCCTGCCAGCCGAACACGATGACCAGCGCCAACAGGCCGCCGGTGACCAGCGGTTT
>NZ_JBIWAL010000087.1:13043-14678 GCF_044760045.1 Pseudomonas sp. NPDC098747
AAACAAACCAAATAATAGATGATCAAACTTGACACGAAGTGCTTAGAAACCTACCACTTGCTGGGCCATTTCGTCGTCACCGAGGATCAGTGCGTACAGCGCACCGCTCTTGTCGGCCTTCTTGAACTGGCTTTTGAAGCTGCCAGCGCCGGCATTGACTTGCAGACGCAGGTTTGGAAGCTGATCACGTACACGCTCGGCCAGCACCAGACCAGCCAGCTCGGCTTCTTCACCGAAGGCACAGAGGTAGACGTCGACCTGACGGGAAATTTCTTCCGGGATCTGCTCAAGAGTTTCGAGCATCAGTACCAGACGTTCGATGCCCATGGCGAAACCAACGCCGGTGGTCGGCTTGCCGCCCATTTGCTCGACCAGACCGTCGTAACGACCGCCCGCGCAAACAGTGCCCTGGGCGCCGAGCTTGTCGGTGACCCATTCGAAAACGGTTTTGCTGTAGTAATCGAGGCCACGTACCAGCTTCGGGTTGAGCACGTAAGGAATGCCGACGGCATCCAGACGGGCCTTCAAGCCTTCAAAGTGTGCACGGGACTCGTCGTCCAGGTAATCGGCCATCTTTGGCGCATCGACCAGCACGGCCTGGGTGTCGGCATTTTTGGTGTCGAGCACACGCAGGGGGTTGGTTTTCATGCGGCGCTGGCTGTCTTCGTCGAGCTTGTCGTGGTGCGCCGAGAGGTACTCGACCAGCGCTTCACGGTAGCGACCACGGGACTCGCTGGTGCCCAGGCTATTGAGTTCGAGTTTGACCGCATCACGGATGCCCAGCTCGCCCCACAGGCGCCAGGTCATGGTGATCAGCTCGGCGTCGATGTCCGGACCATCGAGGTTGAACACCTCAAGACCGATCTGGTGGAACTGACGATAACGGCCTTTCTGCGGACGCTCGTGGCGGAACATCGGGCCGATGTACCAGAGTTTCTGCACCTGGCCACCGCCAGTGATGCCGTGCTCGAGCACTGCACGTACGCACGCCGCGGTGCCTTCCGGACGCAGGGTCAGGGAGTCGCCGTTGCGGTCTTCGAAGGTGTACATCTCTTTTTCGACGATGTCGGTCACTTCACCGATCGAGCGCTTGAACAGCTCGGTGAACTCGACGATCGGCATACGGATCTGCTTGTAACCGTAGTTATCCAGCAGACGCGCAACAGTGCCCTCGAAATAACGCCACAGGGGGGTCTGTTCGGGCAGGATGTCGTTCATGCCACGAATGGCTTGCAATGACTTGCTCACTATAAATCCTTAAATTCGTTCGGCTCTGTAGGCTCAGCCGCGCGCGATAACCGCTGCGTCAGCTTCGACCTTTTCGGCCGCTTTCTGGCGGATCAGCTTTTCCAGATGATCCACCAGATTTTCATTCGTCAGTTTCTGCGCCGGCTTGCCGTCGATGTAAATCAGGTTTGGCGTGCCGCCGGTCAAGCCGATATGGGCTTCCTTGGCTTCGCCGGGGCCGTTGACCACACAACCGATCACCGCAACATCCAGCGGCACCAGCAGGTCTTCAAGGCGCCCTTCCAGCTCGTTCTTGGTCTTGACCCCATCGACGTTCTGGCGCGAGCAGCTCGGGCAGGAGATGAAGGTGATACCACGGGACGGCAAATGCCAAGACTTGTGAATGTC
>NZ_JBIWAL010000088.1:0-14335 GCF_044760045.1 Pseudomonas sp. NPDC098747
GAGCGACCGCACCTGTCCTTAAAATACAAAACGCCCGACGCGGTGCATCGGGCGTTGGGGTGAAAAAGGTGTAAACCTATTTCAGGACTAGACAGGGGTGAAAAAAGAGCGCAATAGCGCCGTTTCAGCCGTTCGACACAGCGCGTTTCAACCCGTAATAAGGAAAATAAAATGTTGAATAAGCGAATCAGCCTGATCGCTCTGGGGATGTTGAGCGCTACACAGGCCATGGCTAACGACCAGGCCGAGTCCAAGGGTTTTCAAGAAGACAGCAGCCTCAAAGTGCTGCTGCGCAATGCCTACATCAATCGCGATTACAAAGACGGTAACGATGACAAGGCCGAATGGGGCCAAGCGGCCATCGGTACGTTCTCGTCCGGTTTCACTCAAGGCACCATCGGTGTCGGCGTGGACGCCTTCGGTCTGTACGCATTGCGTCTTGACGGTGGCAAAGGCCGCAGCGGTGCTGGTGGTATCGACTTCTTCAAGCAAGACAACAGCTATCAAGAAGGCCACAACGGGAGCGCGGCCAATGACCTGGCCAAGGCCGGCGCGGCGGTAAAATTCCGCTTCTCCAACACCGTGTTGACCTACGGCGACCAGATGCCGGCCCTGCCGGTGCTGAACTACGACAACTCCCGCCTGCTGCCGGAAAGTTACACGGGTACTTTGATCACTTCCAGAGAGATCAAAGGCCTGGAACTGAACGCCGGTCGTTTCACCGCCGAATCGCGCAAGAGCGATGAAGGCCGTGACAGCGGAGGTCTGAAGTCGATCAATGTATTGGGCGGTAGCTACCAGTTCACAGAGCACTTCAAGGGTGCGCTGTACGCTTCCGACGTTGAAGACGTATTGAAAAAACAATACGTGAACGCCAACTACGTGTTGCCGTTCAACAAGGATCAGTCGCTGACCCTGGACTTCAACGGCTATCGCACCAAGCTGGACAATTCCTATGTCCGCGAAAACGGTGTAACCGGCGACGACAACAAGATCTGGAGCCTGGCAGCGACTTTCGCTACTGGCCCACACTCGTTCACCGTTGCGCACCAACGCTCCACCGGCGACAGCAACCTGGGCTACGCCTATGGCGGCTATCAGAAAGATCAGAATCGTGTCGGCGACGGTGGCAACACCATCTACCTGGCCAACTCCTACTGGTCCGACTTCAACGCCGAAGACGAACGCAGCTGGCAACTGGGCTACGGCCTGGACTTCGGCGCATTCGGCGTACCGGGTCTGAGCTACAACTTCGCTTACGTGCGTGGCGACAACATCACCACGTCCACCAGCGAAGGCGGCACCGAGCGCGAAATCTTCAACCAGTTCAAGTACGTCGTGCAAAGTGGCCCGGCCAAAGACCTGAGCGTAAAACTGCGCAGCTCGATCCTGCGTGTTTCGCAGAAATCCAGCGAGTACAACGTCAGCGGCAACGAGCTGCGTGTATTCGTGGATTACCCGATCAACATCTTCTGATGATCGATCAGGTGTAAGAAGTATGAGAAAAACCCCGGCTGGTTCGGGGTTTTTTTCGACGGTTTTTTAGTAAAAACCAGAAAAAACCCGTGCTTTTGTCATGTAAAAGTTGTTTTTGAGTCGCTTCGAACGCCGTTTCAAACAGCGCTTTAAATGCCTGAAATTCTTTCTCATGGACGCAAATTCTGCACCTAATAGATTAGGCCGCTCAATGCAGCGGAGAATTTGGTAATGATCGTTTTGAACAGAGAAGTGGGCGAATCGCTACGGCGCGACAAATACGTCAACGTCCAGGGTGGTGACTTCAATCTCTACGGTCATTTCGCCGACTTCGTCAGACTGACCAAAAGTTGGGAAAACATGGAGCCTGACAGTTACTACGGTCAGGCCGAAGCCGGCATGCGTTTCCGTCGTTACAGCGATTTTGAGTACAACCCCAAGACTCGCGAACTGACGCAACTTGAACATCGCGCCTACGTGCAGTCCAAGGAAAACAACGCCTATGTCGGCGGTATGGTCCGGCACTTCCAGGACTTTTCCGATGAAGTGATTTCGTCGCCGGTGATGCGCAGCCTGATCGACACCGACTTTGAAGTGTACAAAAGTGTGTTGCCGGAAGAGCTGCACGATGAAATCTGGCAGTGCCAGATCCATCAGATCCGCATCGAGATCAAACCCGGCAAACAGCTGGAAATCACCCCCGAAGGGATTCATTGCGACGGTTATCCGTTCAGCGGTGTGCACTTCTGGGGCCGCAATAATGTCGAGGGTGCGGAGAGTCGTTTGTACGACATCCACGAGCATCAACTGGCGTCGACCACTTACCAGGAAATTCTCGATACCACGTATTTCCTTGACCGCGACATGCGCCACTACGTGACCCCGGCGCGCAACTCGCACACCCATGCCATGGCGTACCGGCAAATTCTGGCGATTTCCTTCTCGCGGCCCGGGACCGCTTTCGACATTGTTCGCTAATCAGATCACCCCAATCGACGGCGTCGAGTGCTCGACGCCGGTGGCGCTGCGGCGCGCCACGGCCAAGGATGCGCAGCGCATGGAGCGCTTCTTCCGCCAGTTCGACGAAGTGTCGTTCTGCGAGTGGCAGGACGCCAAGTGCCTGCGCGGCGTATTAATCCAGAAAACCACCACGGCCTTTCTGGCCTTCGACGTGGCCGGCGAGATCGTCGGTGCGGTGCTGGGCGGGATGCTCGGCAGTCGCGGCACGATCAATCATCTGGCCGTCAGTCCGCTCTATCGCAGCCAAGGCGTGGGTCAACGTCTGGTTGAAGCGGCGTCGTCCGACATGAAGCGTGTCGGCGTGTTGCGGATGTTTCTGTTCGTCGACGATGCTAACCTCGCGGGCAAGCGTTTTTGGGCTGCCCAGGGTTTTTGCGAGCCTCATGGCGAACGGACATTTGAGAGGGATCTATGAATGAAACGTCCGGCAGTGCGCCGCTGATGGTCAACCATCAGCCGTCGCGTACGTTTGCCGAAGCCAGCCCGGTGGTCGCCGGGTATTTCACGGTGGCGTTCGTGTTCGGCTTGATGGCCGTCAACGCGGGGCTGCCAATGTGGCTGCCCGTGGCGATGTGCCTGTTCGTTTATGCCGGCGCTTCGCAATTTGCCGCGTTGGCTCTGATCTCCAGCGGTGCTTCACTGACCACCATTGTGCTGACCACTTTCCTGATCAATGCGCGGCACATGCTGATGTCGGTGTACATGGCAAAAGCCCTACGTGCGTTGGGGCTCAGTCGAATGGAGCGTTGGTGCTACGCCGGTGGCCTGACCGACGAATCCTTTGCTTTCCACAGCGTTAAACTCGGCACTGGCGCGCCGGTCAATGTGCGCTATCTGATTGGTTTTAACCTGTTCTGCCACACCTCGTGGGTGCTCGGTGGTTTGCTCGGCGCGGTTTGTGCCCAGTACGCGGCGCACTTGATCAAATATCAGCTCGACTACGCACTGACAGCGATGATGCTCTACGTGCTGGTTTCGCTGTGCAACACACGCAACAAACTCATCGCAGCCGCGGCTGCAGTGGTTTGCATGGGCGCACTGAGCCTGATCGGCAGCTCGCCGTTTAATGTGTTTATCGCCACGTTTGTGGGCTGCGGAGTGGGTGTATGCCTGACCAAACGTTCCTGATTCTGGTGGTCGCGCTGATGATGGCGGTGACCTTCCTGCCGCGGGCTCTGCCTTTGCAAATCAACACCGAGCACTGGCCGCCGTTTATCGCCCGAGCGCTGGAATACTTGCCGGTGGCGATCGTCGCTGCGATCAGCCTGACACCCTTGTTGATCAAGGATCAGCACATACAGCTCGATCGCCCGGAATTCTATGCAGCGATTCCGACGTTGTTATGTGCGTATTTCAGCAAAAACCTCTTTCTCAGTGTGGCGGTTGGGACGGCTGCGTACATTGCGCTCGGCTCGTTCATGTAGCGGCAGATCGACGACGTCGCTCAACGCTTGGTTCGACAGGTCAGGGTTGTTGATCGCCAGGCGCACCTCAAGGAAATCCTCGAAACCGGGGAAAATCGTCAGGCCATTCTTCTGCGCGGCCTCGCGGGAGACCATGCCCACTGCGTCCATCTGGGTGATGAGCGACAGCGTCAAGGTCTCGCTGCAGGAATAGACCATGCGTTGACCGTTTTCGTGATTGCCCAAACCGGCGTCGAGAAAGCGCAAGAAGCTGTGGGAATACGGACAATCTTCCGCAGGACGCACCTGAAACTTGTTGCCCAGCAACGTCAGCGGATCGTTCTCCTGCCCACAATGCGCGCCGACCACCTGCACCTGTACATCCGGCAGGACAATGCTCGGCAAACCCGGACGCTGCGGGCCGATCAGCACCGCGAGATCAAAGTCTTCATTTTTCAGCTTGCTGAGGTTTTCCATCGACTCGGCGTAGCTGAATTCCATCTGATAATCGGGAAACACCTCAATCAGGCGTCCGATCATTCGCCGATTGAAATCAGTCGACAACGTGTTGTTCAACGCAACCTTCAACGTGCGTTGCCCTGGCACTTTGAGCGCCTCGACTTTTTCTTCCATCTGTCGCGTGGCAATCAGCACTCTGTCCATATAAGGCGTCAGCTCAGTGCCTTGCGGCGTCAGCGTCAGCCCTTTGTTGGAACGACGAAACAAGCGGAAGCCGAACTGCTCTTCGACCTTGTTCAACTGCGCGGCCAATGCCTGCACGGTCAGGCACGAATGCTCGGCTGCGGCCGACAACGAGCCGGTCTGCACGATGCGCATGAGGTTGCGTAAGGTTCTGCTATCCATGGGTAATGCCCTCTGAAGTGGGCTGGGTATTGTTGTTTACGAGACGGCCGGTCCGGCGCCATATGCCGGCTATATTCCTGCACCTGAGCATAGTTGTCGCGGGTTTAGTAGCGAATTGATGTCCCCGCCGATGGCTGGAAGCTGACACAGGATCGGGGTTTTCGGTGACATGGGGGTGATTGGGGTCAAAAAATACTCAGGTGAAATGACAAAACGCGGCATTTTTTCCGTTTCATCTGGGTAACGACTTGATTCATTGGCGGATTAAAACTAAACAAGCATTCGTATCTGTACTAGGCTCAGGGCATGTCACCTACCAATGGAGGCGACCGTGCCTACCTCATCAACAGCCCAGACCCCACGCGAACAACTCGATGTTCCCGAAGCGGGCCGTGTCGCGCTGAAGTTCTTCTTCAACCTCATGGAGCGTTGGGGCTGCAACGCCGAGCAGCAACGCACATTGCTCGGCGGTGTCGGCAACACCACGTTCTACAAGTACAAACACCTTCCGCCTAACGTTCGTCTGCCGCACGACACCCTTGAGCGCATCTCCTACCTGATGGGCATTCACAAGGCGTTGAGCATCATCTTCAGCAACAGCCGCGAGCGCGCTTATACGTGGGTCAGCAGCCCGAACACTGCCGCACCGTTTAATGGGCAAACCGCGCTGGACTACATGCTGGCCGGGCGCGTGGTCGATATCGCCGATGTACGACGCTATCTCGACGGAGTGCGCGGTTGAGCGCGCCAGCGCTGGCCGATCCGCATTGGCCGCGTGCCTACCGGATCGTTAACAGCAGCTTCCCGCCAATTGCGCTGTTCGAAGACGTGCTCGACCCCGAAGACCTGGAAATTGCCTACGCCCTCGAAGCGCTGACCAACGATCGTCTGATCGCCCAGGCGGGCGTCCTTGACCGGGTGCGTCTGGAAGATCGGCTTTCAGGCCCCGGGTCGACCCCGGTAATGGCCGCGTTCACCCACATCGGCAAAAGCAGCCGTTTCACCGATGGCACCTTCGGCGTCTATTACGCCGCCAGCAGCCAGGCCGCTGCCATCGCCGAAACCTGTTATCACCAGGAACGCTTTCTCGCCGCCACCCAAGAAGCGGACCTTGAATTGACCATGCGCACCTACGTCAACCGAGTGGTCAAACCGCTGCACGACATCCGCCACGACTATCCGAATCTGCACAATCCTGACCCGGATGCCTACGGCCCCTCCCAAGTGTTTGCTCGACAGTTACGTGAGGCCCAATCCTGGGGTTTGCTCTACAACAGCGTTCGCCTTCCCGGGCATGAATGCGTTGCCGCATTTCGCCCACCGGCGGTATCGATTCCGAAGCAGGGCAAGCATCTGCGTTATGTGTGGAATGCGAGCCAGCGCAGGATTTCGTTTGTGTTTGAGATCAGTCAGGTCTGAAACGCAAGGCTCTTGCGCAGGAAGGTGCTTTGCTCTGCATCCGGGGATTTCGCGCAACTGGGTCGCGCGGGTCTATGACCGGCCAACCCTGCACATTGTCGGTGTGCACAGCGCCGGTCACTAAAGCCTGCATGCCTAAGGTTTCTTCGCATTACAGCGAGGGCGTTTTACTGCCTGATTTGTCAGATCTCATCTTTTGCGCAATAACAGCAAAGTCTCCACGTTTCCAACGCGGCAGTTTAGTTTCATTCCTGCACGCTTCCTTGAAGTAGGGCAACGTTCCCCAGAGCTCGATATCGCCTACGAGGTAGACGTTATGCTGCGCACGGGTCAGAGCCACATTGATCAGGTTGGGTTTTGACGAAGCCCACTGAGCTCCCCCGGTATTTTCGGGATCGGCCCCCAAAATCATGAACACCGTTTTCTCTTCCTTGCCCTGAAACGTATGGACAGTGCCGATGCTGCGCTTGACCCATTGTTTCAACTCATCTCGCTTAGGCGCTGGATATTGCCATTCGACTTGCATGATTTGCTCACGCATGGCCTGGCGAATCGCCTTGAACGGCGAGATCACGTACAGCTCGGGCAGTACACGGTCACGCTGGAAGAGCGACACAATGACTTTGGTCATGAACTCGATCTGTTCGGGCACCGATTGCTTGCGTTCAACGGCGCCCCGAATGTCGACCCAGCCACTCGCAAGGTCGATCAAGGGATCGGCCATGGGCGCGCGGTTTTGCAGGCCGTAGACCATTTTGTTGTCGTAGGCGATGCGGTTGGCCAAAGAGAACATCGGTTCATGGCAACGACGGTGAACGCGCAGGGGGCTGCCTATCCAGATGTTTTCGTCCATGAATGAGGCGTAGGCGCCAAACCGATTGGCCTGGTCGGCCAGGCGCTGCACGGAAACACAATGGGGAGCGTAAGTATTGTCGGCAGTTACCGGATGGAGCTGGCCCAGCGCATCGATCAGTGGAGTTGGCAGAGTAAACACCGGTTCGATTTGCAACGGATCACCCACCACGACACACCGCCGGGCGCGCCAAAGTGCGCCGACCGCCGCTTGTGGGACAGCCTGCCCCGCCTCATCTATAAACACCCAGCCCAGCGAGTCTGGGCCCAAACCGCGAAACTGATTGGCGAAAGATGCGAACGTACTGGAAACCACCGGCACGACCATGAACAGGTTTTGCCAGATACTCAGGGTGTGGTCTGGATCTTCCGGCACTTGATTGGAAAGCAGTTTGTTGACCCCAACGAGGTTGGCACGTAGCGCACCGCCCGTTTGCGCGGTTTCATGTACCCAGGCTTGCTGAAGCTGCAACGCCGCGGCGAACAGCGCTGAGCGCAACCGCGCCAGCTCTTCGTCGTGCCAGAGACCTTCGATCTGCAATTGCTCATCGCTCACGAGGTCCAGCGCTTTGGCGGGCAAGCGAGGCACGCGCAGCCGAGCGCGAAGTTGGTCATATTCGGCGCTCCAATTGCACCATTGCTGCGTCAGTTCGCTCAGTTTCTGTTTCTCGACCGCCAGATGACCGGTTGCTTTGCGTAGTTCATCGGCGAGTTTTGCGGCCTTCGACTGCAGCGCCGTAAGCCCTTGATGAGTGCTGAGCTGATTCAGTGCGTTGGATTTGCGGCGTTGAAGGTAGGCCTTCGCTTCCTGAGTGCGGAACAAGCGCGCCCAGAAACCGGGCGATGAGCGATCAATCAACTGCTGTTCCAGAAGCAGCTGTTGAAGTGTCTGCTGCAGGGTACTCACTTCCTGCTGTTTACCGGTCTGCGCTAAGGAGATGGCATCGATTTGTGTTTTCGCCTCTTGCATACGGGCGACCGATGGTGCGAGATAATCGGCTTCACTGCCTTGGCCAACAATATCGAGCAGATGCGCTAGTCGCTCACGCTCGGTCAAGGCAGACTCTACGGCTTGATCGGCCAGGTGAAAGAGCTCGCGAGCCTGGGTGAAGTTCAACGGGTTAGGATCCTTGAGCCAATCCCAGAACCGTTTTGGTTGCTCGCTGCTCTTGGTCTTGAGGGAGAACATGCTGAAGCGTTCATTAAATAGACGTCGATTGCGGGAGTTACCCAGCGCACAACTGATCAGTCCCCAAGGCATCTGTTCCCCCTGAGGGGAAGTCGCGCCGCCCTTGCCTTCTTTCACCGCGATGTTATGGGCCACGGGTTGCAGATAACCGAACTGGCGCCACTGTTCGCCCAATGCCTTGCGCTTGACCAGGTCGATCGAGATGTTTTCGACCGCAGCATTGTTGCTCGACGCTACGACCATTTCGAATCCGGTCAGGGCGTCGATCAACGGACGAAGTGTGACCGTGCTCGAGTTTCCTTTAAAACGAACCCGGCAGGAGTCTTTGACAAACGCATCATCGGCCTTTGCAAGTCCCGCCAGAATGCGTGCACGCTGCACAATGTTGTCGGCAAACAGATCGCGCAGCAATGTGGTCTTACCCGTGCCAGGCGGGCCGTTGACGGCAAAGAGTCCACCGTTTTCGGTTTCTTCGCGGATCTGGTTGAGCGCGAACTGCTGCATCAGGCTCATTGATTGGTCGGCCTCGGCCAACCAATGCCCACGGTTGAGGAACCTTGGACGTAGCGCATTCAGGATCGCCGTGCAGCCGCCTTCGCTATACAGGTCTATTCGGTTGGTGGCGGGTAGCGCAATCATGTACTGCGCCAGGGTCAGCGGAATGTTGCCGCTGCTGACGCCTTCAATGGCGCGTTCGATATCACGGATATAAAAGCTGTTGAGGATATCCAGTTCCTCAAGGACGTCTTCCTCGTCGTCCTTCTCTGCCTCGTCCGCCATGATTTTTTCAGGGGGTTTGCCGTTGAGGGGTTTTACCTTCGCGGCCAGCACTGCTATGGGTTGTCCCTCCTCAGGGGTAAAACCTGCCCAAGCGCAGAGCAACGTCTGAAGCTTCAGCACCTCGCATGCTTGCATGGCTTGCCCCGCGAACGGGCCGCGACTGCTCATGAAGTTGCGCAGTTTCAGAATGAGGTCTTCTCGTGCAGCATCGAACGCGGCATGACTCAGGGACTTGAGTCCACTGGACAGCGTTTGCCCAAGCGCCCAGGGCGCGGTGGAAATGGAAATTGCGTCGATGACCGGGTTGCCAGCTCTATCCAGAGGCAACTTTGCGAAGCAGGTCAGGCCCTCCAGCTCTGTCCTCTCATCATTTTCATAATCGCTTACATCTGTTGAAGCCGCCTGCGGATGAGGCAATACGCTTTCACAGACACGACTGATTTGCGATTTATCGAAGATGCCAAGAAACAGGTTATAGCCGGTGATAGCCTTGTCTTCGGCTACGTCGATGCCGAGCCAGTCGTCATCATCAGGATGTTCAAGGGTGCTGCGAAGAAGGGTTCTGGATTGCCATTCTTCAAGATCATCCAGATATTGCTCCAACCCGTAGGGGATGAAGAATTCGACTTTATGCCAGTAATCCAGAATTGCGAGGGTTGTTGCCTGAGCGAGGGGAGCCACGTGCTTATTCCCGAAAGTCCTTGTTCGAGCACGCAGTTTACAACGGAAGCTCTGAGTGCGGTCAGCGCACAGTATGTGGACGCAATGTGGACACTCCAGAAACAACAAAGCCCCTGCATTTCTGCAGGGGCTTTGTTTTGTATGGTGCCGGCACCAGGAGTCGAACCCGGGACCTACTGATTACAAGTCAGTTGCTCTACCAACTGAGCTATACCGGCGTGTGGGCGACGATTATAGCGATTGGGTTAAATCTGTAAACCCCTGAATTCAGACTATTTTTACGTGGGTGCAGGATCAGGATAAACGAAGGCGACATCTACGGGTTTCCACCCTTGAAAATAGGCACTATGAAGGCTTGTAATCCTTGCCTGAGGCGGCGGCTTTTTTTGTCAAATCTACTTCGTATTAGGCGATTTATGTCGTTTTGAATGGAAGCTTATGCACAACTGATCGGCATGCTCGCGCTCAATTGCGAGTATTTGTGGACGCATTCTCATTTTGTTCGCAAATCCCTGTTTTACTGGTTTTTTATTCATGTGAACAAAAAATGACCAGCAGTGTTAAAGCCTCGAAACAGCCGTGTATATTGGATCCATGATAATTTCATCAACAGAGTTATCCACAGGCCGGAGTGTTTTAAGCGCGTTCGGCGAGCAGCAGAAAATTGCGTGGCGTGAGTGGTGTATCGCAGAAGGTGCCAAGGCGCACGACGTACCCCTGTTCGGCGAGGAAAAGTGCTCGATCCAGATTCAGCCAAAGCTCCAACGGCCGTCGGAAAAGTCCGCGGAGTAATTCAAGGTTACGAACTTCGGCTAACCGCTGCCAACCGGCCGCTTCCAGCGCTGGCCAATCCTGCGGGCCGATTGTGGATAACTCTTTGAGGGCGGCCAGATCGCGGCAGTAATCGGCGAACGGCTTTTCCAGCCAGGCGCTGGGTAGCGAAGGGGTTGGCAGGTATTGGTCGATGCCGCTCAGTCGCCGTTGCAGCAGGTCGAAGGCAAGGCGTCGGGCCATTGAGGTGTTACGTTGGCGTCGGACTCGTGCACCGGCGGTGACAGTTTCGCTCATCGGTAGCGCGAGATCTTCCCGCGAGAGTTGTAGGAGCGATGCGGATCCGGCAGCGGACAACGCCTGATATTCAGTGCGATTGATCCGGTTGTAGCAGCACGGGGCGAGTGCCATTTGTCGGCAACCGACGGCGCTTGCCAACTGCATCAGTCGCACATGCAGATCGCCACAGGCGTGGAGGGCAACCGGAGTGTGACTTGCGTTCAATACGGCTGCCGCATCTGCCGCCAGAACATCCTGTTCTACATGCAGCGCGTGTAAATGATGACGCTGGCTCAACGCCTGACCACTGGCAACCAGCGTCGGATCGTATTCAACGCACGTCAGCTGTTGCCCGACACTCAACAAACGCCGCCCCAAGTGCCCCTTGCCGGAACACCAGTCCAGCCAATGCGTCGGTTGCGATGCGAAGGACAGTCGACTGCCGAACGCCTCGATCTGCTGCCATTTACGCCCGGGTACATCCACACTCAAGCGATGGCCCGCAGCTTCGAACGCATGCCCGGGCAACTCTCCGACCGCGCTCAACTGCGCCGACAACCCCGCCAATGAAGCGAACGGCTCCGGCGCATCGGCAAGATCGGCAGGGTGGTTGTGAGCATTTTCCGCATCTTCCAGCGACCGCCCGCGTAGCCATGAGGCCAATTCCGGGTAGGACGCTTCCCAAGGAAGCTGCAGATGAGTGAACGGTCGAGGTTTCCACAACGCTTGATGCGCTGTCAGAAATGCATCCAGCGCGGTAAAACGGGCGAGTAGTTCCTCGCCCGTCAGCACGTGGGAAGTTTCAGCGACCTTGGCAGGCATCGACGCGCAGCCAGCGCTCCAGCAGCTTGAAGCCGCGCACCAGCACGTAAGCCATCACCAGATAGAACACGCCAGCGGCGAAGAAGATTTCCACTGGCAGATAGGTGCGGGCAATGATCGTGCGGGCCATGCCGGTCAGTTCCAGCAGGGTGACGGTGCTGGCCAGGGCGCTGGCCTTGAGCATCAGGATCACTTCGTTGCTGTAGGCCGGCAGCCCGATGCGCGCTGCGCGCGGCAGCATGATGTAGAACATCGCTTTGGGTTTGGACATGCCCAGCGCTCGCGCCGCTTCTATCTCGCCCGGTGGGATCGCCTGAATCGCGCCGCGCAGAATCTCGGCGATGTACGCCGCCGTGTGCAGGGTCATGGTCACCGTTGCACACCAGAACGGATCGCGCAGGTACGGCCACATTGCGCTCTCGCGAACCGCGTCGAATTGCGCGAGACCGTAATAAACAAGGAACAGCTGAACCAGTAACGGCGTGCCACGGAAAAAGAAGATGTAGGCGTAGGGCAAAGCGCGCACGTACCACAGCTTCGAAGAGCGGGCGATGCCCAGCGGAATCGCCAGCAGCAACCCGGCAATCACGGCGATGGCCACCAGTTCCAGGGTCAGGGTTGCGCCCTGCGCCAGTTTCGGCAGCCACTTGATGATGATGCTCCAATTAAAATCAGCCCAGTTCATTCAGCGCTCCTCGCAAAGCCGCGGGCGGCGCGTTTTTCCAGGAAGTGCATGCCGGTCATCGCCAGCACCGTCAGGCCGAGGTACATGACCGCAGCGACCATATAGAAGGTGAACGGCTGTTTCGATACGGTCACGCCGATCTGCGCGTGGCGCATGATTTCTTCCAGGCCGATCACCGATACCAGCGCGGTGTCCTTCATCAGGATCATGAACAGGTTGCCAAGGCCCGGCAGGGCGATACGCCACATCTGCGGCATGATCAGTCTGGTGAAGATCCGCCATTTCGACAGGCCCAGTGCCACGCCGGCCTCACGGTGACCTTTGGGAATGGCGAGGATTGCGCCCCGGAACACTTCCGTGGCGTAGGCGCCGAAACACAGGCCGAGTGCGATAACACCGGCGGCAAAGGCGCTGAGTGCCAGATCGGGATTGCCGAAAAACTCACCGAGCGCGCGCATCAGGTTGACCGTACCGAAGTAGATCAACAGCACCCAGAGCAATTCCGGGACGCCACGCACCAGGGTTGAATAAAATCCGCCAAGCCATTGCAGCGGCTTGTACGGGGAAGTCTTGGCCAAGGCGCCGAGCAGACCGAGCACCAGCCCTAGGCACAGGGCCGAGAGAGCCAGTTTGACGGTCATCAGCGCGCCGGCGGCGAGCGCCGGGCCGAATCCGTAGAGGTCGATAATCATGGATTTCTTTTCAAATCGCGGCAGGCAAGGTCGGGAGCCGGCGCCGTTGAATCACGGCGCCGGTTCCGCAGGTCAGGATCAGTAGATGCTGAACGGGAAGTACTTGTCGTTGATCTTCTTGTAGGTACCGTCAGCGACGATTTCCTTCAGTGCCGCGTTCAGCTTCTCGCGCAGTGGGTCGCCCTTGCGCACGGCAATGCCGATCTTGTCGCTTTCCACGACCGGGTCGCCTTTGAACTCGTAGTTCTTGCCGGCGTCGCTTTTCAGCCAGTCATAGTTGGCGTACTTGTCGGCGAGGATGGCGTCGACGCGACCGGAGGTCAGGTCGAGGTAGGCGTTTTCCTGGGTGTCATAGAGGCTGACCTTGATGTCATCAGCGTAGGTGTCTTCCAGCCAGGTGCCTGCCAGCGTGGCACGCTGCGTACCGATGGTCTTGCCTTTGAGCGAGTCCTTGTCGGTTTTGAAATCGACGTTTTTCGGTGCGATGAACTGCAGCTTGTTCGAGTAGTACGGGTCGGTGAAGTCCACCGCGCCTTTGCGCTCATCGGTGATCGACAGCGAGGAGATCAGGAAGTCGAATTTCTTCGCGTTCAGTGACGGGATGATGCCGTCCCAATCGGAAGTGACGACGGTGCACTCGACTTTCATCTTGGCGCACAGGGCGTCGCCGATGTCTTTGTCGAAGCCGACCACGTTGCCGCTGGCGTCTTTATTGTTGAACGGCGGGTAGGCCGCTTCGATGCCCATCTTCAGGGTTTCGGCCATGGCACCGGCGCTGAACGCCAGAGTGACGGCCGCAGCCAGAAAAACCTTTTTATAGTTCTGCATGCATGTTGCTCCGTTAGCGGTTGCTGGACATGAATTGTTTGCAGCGCGCCGAAAGCGGGTTATCGAACACCTGCTGTGGCGATCCTTGCTCTTCAATCAAGCCTTGGTGAAGGAACACCACTTCGCTGGAGACCTGACGGGCGAAGCCCATTTCGTGGGTCACGAGCAGCATGGTGCGGCCTTCTTCGGCCAATGCGCGGATGACACTAAGTACTTCCTGAACCATTTCCGGGTCAAGGGCGGAGGTGGGCTCGTCGAACAGGATCACCTTCGGCTGCATCGCCAGCGTACGCGCGATGGCCGCACGTTGCTGCTGGCCGCCGGACAATTGCGCCGGGTAAGCGTGGCGCTTGTCGGCAATGCCGACCTTGGCCAGCAGTGCTTCGGCGACTTCGATGGCTTCGGCCTTGCTCTGACCGAGCACGCGGCGCGGGGCTTCGATGATGTTGTCGAGCACGCTCATGTGCGGCCACAGATTATAGTTTTGAAACACAAAAGCATTCTTTTAGATTATTGGGTTTTTCTTTTTGTATTATGTGGATTCAAGTTTGAGATTCTTGTATGCCTTTTGATT
>NZ_JBIWAL010000089.1:0-14176 GCF_044760045.1 Pseudomonas sp. NPDC098747
CGTGTAATCTCTCTGACTGCGTCTTCCGCCCGTATCCATTGCGCCCTCCTGATAAAAAGCCAGAAGGTGTAAACCTTATTCAGGACGCGACACTGAAAATGAAAAAGCCACCCGAAGGTGGCTTTTTCGTACAGACCAATCAAGCGCTCTTAGTAAGCCTTGCCAGTCTTGTAGAAGTTTTCGAAGCAGAAGTTGGTCGCGTCGATGTAGCCTTCAGCGCCGCCGCAGTCGAAACGCTTGCCTTTGAACTTGTAGGCCATTACGCAGCCGTTCTGGGCTTGTTTCATCAGGGCGTCGGTGATCTGTATTTCGCCGCCTTTGCCTGGCTCGGTCTGTTCAAGCAGGTCGAAAATGTCCGGAGTCAGAATGTAGCGACCGATGATCGCCAGGTTCGACGGCGCATCTTCCGGCTTTGGCTTCTCGACCATGCTGTGAACGCGATAGATATCGTCGCGAATCATCTCACCGGCAATAACGCCGTACTTCTGAGTTTCCTGCGGATCGACTTCCTGGATGGCCACGATCGAGCAGCGGAACTGCTTGTACAGCTTGACCATCTGGGTCAGTACGCCGTCGCCTTCGAGGTTGACGCACAGGTCGTCCGCCAGCACCACCGCGAACGGTTCGTCACCGATCAGCGGGCGGCCGGTCAGGATGGCGTGGCCCAAACCTTTCATTTCGGTCTGACGGGTGTAGGAGAACGAGCACTCGTCCAGCAGTTTGCGGATACCGACCAGGTATTTTTCCTTGTCGGTGCCTTTGATCTGGTTTTCCAGCTCGTAGCTGATGTCGAAATGGTCTTCCAGAGCGCGCTTGCCGCGACCGGTAACGATCGAGATTTCAGTCAGGCCAGCGTCCAGAGCTTCTTCAACGCCGTACTGGATCAGTGGCTTGTTTACCACCGGCAGCATTTCTTTAGGCATGGCTTTAGTCGCTGGCAGGAAGCGAGTGCCGTAACCGGCTGCTGGAAACAAGCATTTCTTGATCATATAAGTCCTTGAAAAGGCTGTGTGTACGAGTTTCGGCGCAGTCTAATCAGGCGGCGTGCACCTTACAATGCCCCGCACTGGCTAACCGATGCCAACATAGAGAAATATTCTCGCCGATAGTTCCATCGGCATCTGTAGACCATCGCTCAGCGTAGCTCAAAGTGGCCGGCAAGCTGGATCACCATACGCTCATCGCCCCCCCATTGTGAGCATTTGCCGGTATCATGGCGACTTTGAACCAGCGAACGAGACAGATTAGATGGCCGCCGTAAAAATCATCAACGGGTATGTGATCGACAAGAAAGACGCAAAGTGGACTCTCACCACTACCAATGGCGAACACGTTGCAGGGCCTTTCGACAGCGAGCAGATGGCGACTGATGTAGCGTCGGTATTCACTGACACCCCTGCGTCGGCAAAGCGCCGCGGCAAAGATCAGGACTGATCCGCTGCAACGCGCCGCAAGCCCTGCCGTCGAGCAGGGCTTTTTTGTGCTTGCGTACAAACAAGTGGCCAATCGCTATAACCTTTTCACACCGGCGCTGTCAGAGCGTCTAGTCCCCCCATCGCTGAAGACGACAACTATGAACATGAACAAATTTTTGCCACTGATTGCGGTACTGGTATTGAGCGGCTGTGCCACTTCCCAGCCGACCACCCTGAACAACGGCGAACAGGGCCTGACCATCGACTGCTCCGGCGAAGCCAATTCCTGGGCGACCTGCTACGAGAAGGCTGACGCCTCCTGCGCCGGCACCGGCTACCGCATCGTCGGCACTGACGGCACACCGGCGCCTAAGGAAAGCGATAAGACATTGGGTGTCGATGTTGGTAACTACAAAAACCGCAGCGTGGTAGTGGTCTGCAAATAGACCCTACATGTGAATTTCCGCGAACTTGATCCCGAGTCCGCGTACAACTTCGATCAGATCGTCGAGCCGATTGAAAGATTCGACTTCGTCGTTATCGTCCACCAGGAAATAACTGCGCCCGGCGCTTTTCTTGAAAAATACGATCCACTCCCCGGAAGTTGCCGGGTTCTGGATGACATGGGTGGCAGAGATCAGGCCCTCTGCATGGCGGTCCCGCACTTGCTCTCGCTTCATCGCGACTCCAGAAATGAAAATGCCGTCACAGCATGACTGTAACGGCATTGATGCTGATGACCAATAGTCTATCAGCCGGAAATGCAGGCATTGGCAGCGTTACGCACATCGCGCGGACGCACCGGCACATTGGACATGCGCTCATGAAGCTTGATGCTGCTACCGCCGGAGCGGTCTTCGATGTCAAACACCGCAGCGGGCCCGGAGGAGAGTTTGCCCGGGACAATCACGCGAACCCCTTCCTTGTGCGGTTCCACCTGCAGCGCGCCGCGGCTGTTCGCCAGTTTTTCGGTCAGGCACTGCGCATACTCATGGGGCTTCTTGCCGGAGATGACGCTCACGGTCGGCAGCGTTTCATCGATTTCGGCAACGCTCGCACAACCACCCACAGCCAGAATCAACGGCAGACACACCACACCCCACTTCATACAAAACCTCCGTTAAAGACCGTCCGACAGCACAAATGCTGTTTTTCTCCGGGGCCTTCTGCATTTAACCTGCATCCAATCGCGAATATCTGTTCAAAATTGTCAAACCAACGCCCGACGGCCAGATAATAACCCGTGCAGGCTGATAAACTGCGCCCAATTACAAGCTATCGTTTTGATTTTGTAGAAAAAGCCCTTCTGGAGGCGCCCATGAAATTTATTCACCAGCGCGAACACCTCAACGAAGACGACATCGTCGTCATCCAATGTTCGCAAAAATGCAACATCCGTTTGATGAGCGACGCCAACTTCCGCAGCTTCAAAAATGGCGGTCGTCACTCTTATCACGGCGGCGCTTTCGACACCTTCCCGGCTCGTATCACCGCGCCGAGCACCGGTTTCTGGAACATCACCATCGACACTGTCAGCAGCCGGGCAATCAGCGTTACACGCAAACCCACGCTGACGCACTCGATCAAGATCATCCGCCGCTCCAGCACCAAACTCAGCTGAGCCGCCCCGCCCATACAGACAGGTATCCATGACCGTGGCCCAAACGACCAAATACGTCATCAAGTACAAACTCAACGGCGAGCGCCGTTTTGAGTTCGCACAACTGGAAAACGGCACCGAGGAAGAAGCCAAGGCTGCTCTCGACGCAATCCACGGCCAGACTGACGATGTGATCAGCGATATCGCCGTCAGCAAAGCCCTGTAACGCAGCGGCAGAATGACCGCCGCAAGGTTCTGGTGATCGCCATGCACCCGCACACTTTCGATCTGTTCGCTGACCACGAACCCGCACAGCAGCCATGCGCCGAACAGATCGGCGAGCAATCGTGGGTGCTGCGCGGATTCGCCCAGCCTTTGATCGATCAATTGTTGCCGACGCTGGATGCCGTCCTGGTCGCCGCCCCGCTCCGCCACATGGTCACGCCGGGTGGTTTCAGCATGTCGGTGGGTACCAGCAGTTGTGGGCGACTGGGCTGGATTACTGACCGCAGCGGCTATCGTTACTCAAGTGTCGACCCACTCAGTGGACACCCCTGGCCTGAGCTGCCGCCGGTGTTTGCCGATCTGGCAGAGGCAGCGGCGCTGGAGGCCGGGTTTTCTGATTTCAAGGCAGATTCCTGCTTGATCAACCGCTATATCCCCGGCGCCAAAATGTCATTGCATCAGGACAAAGACGAAAATGCCTACGCAGCACCGATCGTTTCGCTGTCGCTGGGGTTGCCGGCGATGTTCCTGTTCGGTGGATTTGCGCGCAGTGACAAGAGCCAGCGGATCCCTCTGCTGCATGGCGACATGGTGGTTTGGGGCGGTGTCGATCGCTTGCGTTTCCACGGTGTTTTACCGATCAAGCAAGGGCGGCATCCACAGCTTGGCGAACAGCGGATCAATCTGACTTTTCGTGTTGCCGGATAGCGAAAGAAACAGCCGCAAAAGTTTGACCGCAAGGCCCGGAGTGTTGTGCCCACCAACGCTGGTTAACCTGAATCAAACAGGTCAACGGATTACCCATCATGAAAACGCTTTCGAGCACGCCCAACATTGAAGCCGATCCACGCTGGGCCGCGGTTGTCGCACGGGATGCACGAGCGGATGGGATGTTCGTGTATGCGGTGAAAACCACAGGCATCTACTGTCGCCCCAGCAGTCTTGCGCGCCTGCCGAAACCGCAGAATGTTGAGTTTTTCGATACCGCGCTTGAAGCTGAAGCCGCCGGCTACCGCCCAAGCAAAAGGGCCAGCAAGGACCAGAGCGATGTGCTCGCGCAACATGCCGCGAAGGTGGCGGTAGCGTGCCGGCAAATCGAGTCCGCCGACACTTTGCCGGCGCTCAATGAACTCGCCGAAACGGCCGGTCTGAGTCCTTTTCATTTTCATCGTGTGTTTAAAGCCGCTACAGGATTGACGCCCAAGGGTTACGCCAGCGCCCAGCGTTCGCGCCGCGTGCGTGAACGCCTTGCAGATGGCGGCTCGGTGACCGATGCGCTGTATGACGCAGGTTTCAATTCCAACAGCCGTTTCTATGCAGCCGCCGATCAATTGTTGGGAATGAAACCCGGCGACTACCGCGCCGCCGGGCAGAACAACGACATTCGTTTTGCCGTCGGACAATGCTCGCTCGGGGCGATTCTGGTTGCACAAAGCGAGCGCGGGGTTTGCGCGATTCTGTTGGGCGACGATCCTCACCAACTGGTGTGCGATCTGCAGGATCAGTTCCGAAAAGCCAACCTGATTGGCGCCGATGCCGGGTTCGAACAGTTGATCGCCAGAGTCGTCGGCTTTATCGAAGCCCCGGCCATTGGCCTCGATCTGCCGCTGGACGTGCGCGGCACGGCATTTCAGGAACGCGTGTGGCAGGCGCTGCGGGAAATCCCGGTCGGCAGCACCGCCAGTTACGCCGACATTGCCCAACGCATCGGCGCGCCGACGTCCATGCGCGCCGTGGCCCAGGCCTGCGGCGCCAACCGTTTAGCCGTGGCAATCCCTTGCCACCGCGTGGTGCGCAGCGATGGCAATCTTTCCGGCTATCGCTGGGGCGTCGAACGTAAACGGCAACTGCTGGAACGTGAAACACAGCCCTGAGGGTGCTCGCCGCTTCAGCGGTTGACGTCCACACGAAACTGCCGACGCCGCCATTGGCCCCGGTATCAAGCACCTCACCCGGCCCCGGCGTCACGCCATTACGTTCGAGGGCCAGAATGCACAACATTGCGGTGTAACCCGCCCACATCGCAACACGTTGCCACACTCGACTTTAAGCCAACCCATGAATCGGCCAGGTATTTCCATGGCGGCCGACTATGCTTTTTCGACGATGATGCTTTCGCTGTTATTCTTCAGAAAAAGGCCTGTCGATGGAGCTGACAATGTTTTACCCGCGATCATTTGTAGCGATGCTGATTCTGTGTCTGCTGTCCTTTGGCAATGTCTCGGCAGCGCCGGCCAACCAACCCACCGAGGCCGCTCCAAGTGAGCCTGCATGGCCGCAAGTCATCACCATTGATAAGGCCAGACTGACCGTTTACCAGCCACAATTCGACAGTTGGGACGGCTACACCCTCAATGCCCGCGCTGCCGTTGAAGCGACCGGTGCCGATGGCAAAGCCACTTACGGCATTGTCCAGTTCAGTGCCCATACGCTGGTCGACAAGGCCACACGCTGGGTCGCACTCGATCAATACAAAATAATCAAAGCCGACTTTCCCGCTGATGCCACTCAGGCTGACAAATGGCTGGCGGCGCTGGAAAAAGACGCCGGAAGCCGCAAGAAAACCATTTCACTGGATCAACTCGAGGCCGCCGTGGGCGTGCTATCCGCCGAACAAAAAGCTGACAATGCGCCGCTGGAAAACACCCCGCCCGCGATCATCAGCTCCGACGTCCCGGCACTGCTTGTCTACATCGACGGTGATGCCGCCTATCGTCCGGTTGAGGGTACGGCGCTGCAACGGGTGATCAACACCCGCCCACTGCTGCTTAAAGATGCGCAGGGCAAACATTACCTGCATGTATTCGATGGTTGGATGGTTGCGGACCAGATCAACGGCGACTACACGCGCCTGGCCGCCCCGCCCGCCGAACTGGAAAAAGCCAAGCAGGCCGCCATCGCCAGTCGTCAGGTGGATCTGCTGACCGGGCAGAGTGACCCGAAAGACAAGATCCCCAGTCTGGCCAAGCCGCCGCAGCCGAAAATCTTTGTCGCCACTACACCCACCGAGCTGCTTGTCACCGACGGTGCGCCGCAGTGGCTGCCGATTCAAGGCACAAGCCTGCTGTACGTGAGCAACACCACCGGGCACATCTTCAAGGAGATCGGCGATCAGAACAGTTACGTGTTGATCTCCGGTCGCTGGTTCCGCGCCAGCGACATGAACGGTCCGTGGACGTTTACCCAGGCGGACAAGCTGCCGGCAGACTTTGCCAACATCCCCGACGACAGCCCGAAAGAAAACGTCAAAGCCTCGGTCGCCGGCACGCCGCAAGCCAAGGAGGCAGCGATCGCTGCGACCATCCCGCAGACTTCGGCAATCAAGAAAAGCGCGGTGAAAATGACTGCGCCGCAGTTCGATGGCGAGCCACAGCTCAAAGCCATTAACAGCACACCTCTGCAATACGTGGTCAACAGTGCAACGCCGATTATCCGGGTCGACAACAACAGTTGGTATGCAGTGGAAAACGGTATCTGGTTCAACGCTACCACAGTGAAGGGCGCGTGGATCGTGGCCAGTTCTGTGCCGGCGGTGATCTACTCGATCCCGCCGAGCTCGCCCATGCATTATCTGACTTACGTCAAAGTCTACGAGGCCAGCGGCGATACCGTGGTAGTTGGCTACACCCCGGGTTATCAGGGCTCCAATCTTGATCCTGCCACCGGCGTGGTGGTTTACGGCACCGGTTATCCATACACGCCATGGGTTGGCAGTGTCTGGTATGGGCCGCCAGTGACCTACGGCTTCGGCGTCGCCATCCGTTACACACCGTGGACCGGCTGGACCTTCGGCTTCGGTTTTGGCTGGAGCTGGGGCGGCAGCACCGTCGCCATGGGTTGGGGCTGGGGCGCGTATCCGTGGTGGGGCAATTATGGTTGGGGTTACGCTTGGGGTCCGCGCTTGTATCCGGCACCGCTGGCCTGGGGTGGCGCAGCTTACGGCTATCGCGGCGGCGCCGTGGCGTGGGGGCCAGGTGGATGGGCCGGCACCACGGGCAACATCTATCATCAGTGGGGCGACCGAGCGACGGTCAGCCGTGCTGGCGCCGGTTACAACGCCTGGACCGGAAATCGCTGGGCGGGTCAGGTCGGCTCTTCCTATAACTCCCGCACTGGCGTTGCCGCGGCAGGCCAGCGCGGGGCGGTGCACAACGTCTACACCGGTAACTATGCGGCGGGACGCAGTGGTGCGGCAGTGGGACCGAACGGTGGTGCCATTGCCGGCGAGCGCGTCACCGCGGGCAATGTGCGCAACGGTACACAAGTCACCGCCAATCGCGGTGCCGTGTATAACCCCAACACCGGCAAAACTACCGAATATGGCGGTATTCGCGGACGCAACAGTGGTGCTGCACATATCGGCGACAACGTTTATGCCGGGCGCGACGGCAACGTGTACAAAAAAACCGACAACGGCTGGCAATCGATGGTTGGCGGCGGTGCGACACGGGCCAAGCCGATCAACAACAATGCACAACTGCAAAACCTGAACCGCGATTCTGCTGCACGCAACTTCGGCAACCAACGCACCAACAACTTTCACAACTCCTCGCAATTCATGAACCATTCGTTTGGCGGCGGTGGTGGTGGTGGGTTTCATCGACGATGATCGCCTGTAACTCGCGGTGTTCTGAATTTCACAGTGGCTTCGGGGCTGGTTTTGCTGGTAAATAACTGTCCCTGCTCGCTTCATCGTTCGGAGTACCGCTTCCATGAGCCAATGGCCAGACACCCGCATTCTCGAGCTGCTCGGTATTCAACTGCCGATCATCCAGGGCCCGATGGCCGGTGCCACCCCTTCATCCATGGTGATTGCCGTGTGCAACGCTGGAGGCCTGGGTTCGATGCCGGCAGCTTTGCTGACCCTCGAACAGTTGCGCGAAGAACTGAAGACGATTCGTCAACACACCGACAAGCCTTTCAACGTTAATTTTTTCTGTCACCAGCCGCCCGCCGCCGATGAACAGCGGGCGCGCGACTGGAAAAATCTGTTGGAGCCGTACTACCGCGAACTGGGTGTCGACTTCGACGCGCCGACACCAGTCTCCAACCGCGCGCCATTCGATGCGGCGGCGTGCGAGGTGTTGGAGGAGTTTCGACCGGAGGTGGTGAGTTTTCACTTCGGTCTGCCAGAGAAAACCCTGCTTGATCGAGTGAAAGCCACCGGCGCAAAAATCCTCTCTTCGGCAACCACCGTAGAGGAAGCGATCTGGCTGGAGCGCAATGGCTGTGACGCGATCATCGCCATGGGCTACGAGGCCGGCGGTCATCGCGGGATGTTTCTCAGTGATGACCTGAGCAGTCAGGTCGGCACGTTCGCACTGGTGCCGCAGATAGTCGATGCGGTGACAGTGCCGGTGATTGCCGCCGGTGCAATCGCAGATGCGCGAGGTGTCGCGGCAGCCTTCATGCTCGGCGCTTCGGCGGTTCAGGTTGGCACCGCGTATCTGTTCACACCGGAAGCGAAAGTCAGCGCCGCTCATCACAAGGCCCTGCGCACCGCCAAAGAGAGCGAGACCGCAATCACCAACATTTTCACCGGACGCCCGGCGCGGGGCATTCTCAACCGCGTGATGCGCGAACTCGGGCCAATGTCGGCCAAAGCACCGGCATTCCCCTTGGCCGGTGGTGCCCTGATGCCGCTGCGTGCAAAAGATGATGCGCAGTTCGCCAACCTCTGGGCAGGCCAAGCATTCCCGCTGGGCCAAGACCTCAGCAGTGCTGAACTGACTCGCCAACTGGCCGAGGGCGCATTGGCGAGGCTGATTCGGCGTTGATGCTGGTCGAAGGGATGCTTTTTAGGTCAAACGACCCACTGGGATAAATCCTCTCGCCACACAGCGGGGATCGCTATATATTTCGCTACATAGCGATTCCCCCTTCGCAACGGCGCAGACAACCTCGAATAAAAACGGCCCTCTGCACCGCCCACAACGGAGCTGTTACATGACCATTCGTGCCTCACGTTTTGCCCCTGCCTGCCTGGCCTCCTTAATTGCGGTGTTCGTCATCGGCGCTGCTCAGGCTGATGAAGTGCAGGTTGCTGTTGCTGCGAATTTCACTGCACCGATTCAGGCTATCGCTGCCGATTTCGAAAAGGACACCGGGCACAAACTGGTCGCAGCCTATGGCGCCACTGGCCAGTTTTACACTCAGATCAAGAACGGCGCTCCGTTCGAAGTGCTGCTCTCGGCCGACGACACCACGCCGGAAAAACTCGAAAAAGCAGGCGATACCGTCAAGGGCTCACGCTTCACTTACGCCGTTGGCACTCTGGCGTTATGGTCGGCGAAGGAAGGTTACGTCGACGCCAAAGGTGAAGTTCTGAAGCAGAACGAATACCGGCATCTGTCCATCGCCAATCCGAAAGCTGCGCCGTACGGCTTGGCAGCAACGCAAGTGCTCGAAAAGCTGAAACTGACCGAAGCAACCAAAGCCAAGATCGTCGAAGGCCAGAACATCACCCAGGCCTATCAGTTCGTCTCGACCGGCAACGCCGAACTGGGCTTCGTCGCGCTGTCGCAGATTTACAAGGAAGGCAAAGTCACCAGCGGTTCGGCGTGGATCGTGCCGGCCAGCCTGCATGACCCGATCAAACAGGACGCGGTGATCCTCAGCAAGGGCAAGGACAACGCCGCCGCCAAGGCGCTGGTTGAATACCTCAAGGGCCCGAAAGCCGCTGCGGTGATCAAGTCTTACGGCTACCAACTCTAAATGTCGCTGACGAGTGCCGATTTCGCGGCGATCTGGCTGACACTGAAACTGGCGTCCCTGACCACCGTGATCCTGTTGGTTATCGGCACGCCGATTGCCCTGTGGTTGTCGCGAACCCGCTCCTGGTTGCGCGGCCCGATCGGGGCGATTGTCGCCCTGCCCCTCGTGCTACCGCCGACCGTCATCGGTTTTTATCTGTTGCTGATGATGGGGCCACACGGTTTTCTCGGGCAGTTCACTCAATGGCTGGGGCTCGGCACCCTGACGTTCAGTTTCACCGGGCTGGTGATTGGTTCGGTGATCTACTCCATGCCGTTCGTGGTGCAACCACTGCAAAATGCGTTTTCGGCGATCGGCACTCGCCCGCTGGAGGTGGCCGCAACGTTGCGCGCCAATCCGTGGGACACCTTTTTTAGCGTGATCCTGCCGCTGGCCCGCCCCGGCTTCATCACTGCGGCGATCCTCGGTTTCGCGCATACCGTCGGTGAGTTCGGTGTCGTGCTGATGATTGGCGGCAACATCCCCGACAAGACCCGCGTGGTCTCGGTGCAAATCTACGATCACGTTGAAGCAATGGAGTACGCACAGGCCCACTGGCTGGCTGGCGCGATGCTGGTGTTTTCGTTTCTGGTATTGCTGGTGCTGTACTCCAGCCGCAAGACCCGCGCGGGCTGGAGCTGATCGATGATTGATGCACGTTTGAAAATGGCCTATCCAGGCTTCAACCTGGACGTTGATCTGCACTTGCCGGGCCGCGGCGTTAGTGCGCTGTTCGGCCATTCCGGGTCGGGCAAAACCACTTGCCTGCGCTGCATTGCCGGGCTTGAACGCGCCGAACAAGGCTTCGTCCAGATCAACGACGAGGTGTGGCAGGACAGCGACAACGGTATTTTCGTCCCGCCGCACAAGCGCGCGTTGGGTTATGTGTTTCAAGAAGCCAGCCTGTTTCCGCATCTGTCAGTGCTGGCCAACCTGCAATTCGGCCTCAAACGTATTGCCAGGTCCCAGCGCCGGGTCGACATGGCACAAGCCACCGAATTGCTCGGTATCGGTCATCTGCTTGAGCGTCATCCGCAGCATCTCTCCGGTGGCGAGCGACAGCGTGTCGGCATCGCCCGGGCGCTGCTGACCAGCCCGAAACTGCTGCTGATGGACGAGCCGCTGGCGGCACTCGACAGTCAGCGCAAAAACGAGATATTGCCGTACCTGCAACGCCTGCATGATGAGCTGGATATTCCGCTGTTGTACGTCAGCCATGCGCAGGATGAGGTCGCGCGCCTGGCCGATCATCTGGTGTTGCTCAGCGACGGCAAGGCCCTGGCCAGCGGGCCGATTGGCGAAACCCTCGCCCGTCTGGACTTGCCGATGGCCATGGGCGATGACGCCGGCGTAATCATCGAAGGCCAGGTCAGCGCCTACGACGCGGATTATCAGTTGCTGAGCCTGCAATTACCGGCCACCGAAATGAACATCCGCGTAACCCACGCGCCAATGGCGGTGGGCCAGACTTTGCGCTGCAAGGTGCATGCGCGCGACATCAGTCTGGCACTGCAAAACAACGAATCGAGCAGCATCCTCAATCGCCTGCCGGTCACCGTAATCAGTGAACTGGCGGCGGACAACGCCGCCCACGTGCTGATTCGTCTCGACGCGGGCGGCACGCCCTTGCTGGCGCGCATCACCAGATTCTCCCGCGATCAATTGGGCGTGCGTCCGGGCCTGCAACTGTGGGCACAAATTAAGGCAGTCGCGGTGCTCGCGTAAATCATTCGGCACGACGGCTTCGGCGTGCGGTCAATCGATTTACAGACCGCCGCGCCACCAAAGGAAGCCGCCATGCCCGACACCGAGCTGATCGATGCACTGCCATCCGACCTGCATTACGTGGATGACACACAGCCCGGCATCACCCGCAAAAAACTGCGCGGCACGTTCAGTTATTTCGAACCGTCGGGCCAGCGCATTACCGATGCGGACGAAATCAAACGCATCAACGCGCTCGCCGTGCCGCCGGCCTACACCGACGTGTGGATCTGCCCCGACCCGCGCGGTCATCTGCAAGCCACCGGCCGCGATGCCCGTGGCCGCAAGCAATATCGGTATCACGCGCGCTGGCGTGAAGTACGCGATGCCGACAAATATTCAAGATTGCGCGAGTTCGGCCAGGCATTGCCGAAGTTACGCAAACAACTGGAAGCGCTGCTGGCCGCACCCGGTTTCAGTCGCGACAAGGTCATGGCTACCGTGATCACCCTGCTCGACGCCACTCTGATTCGGGTCGGTAATACGCAGTACGCGCGGGACAATCGCTCCTACGGCTTGACCACCCTGCGCAGTCGGCATGTCGAGGTCAACGGCAGTGCGATTCTGTTCCAGTTTCGCGGCAAGAGCGGCATCGAACACCAGATCACCGTGAAGGATCGACGCCTGGCGCGGGTCATCAAACGTTGCCTGGAACTCCCAGGTCAGAACCTGTTTCAGTATCTGGATGAACAGGGCGAGCGGCACACTGTCAGCTCTTCCGACGTCAACGCTTACCTGAAAACCCTGACCGGCGCCGACTTCACCGCCAAGGACTACCGCACCTGGGCCGGCAGTGCCTTGGCCTTGGCCGTGTTGCGCGAGCTTAAACACGAGTCCGAAACCGAAGCTAAACGGCACGTGGTGGACATGGTCAAAGGCGTCGCCAAACAGCTGGGCAACACGCCTGCTGTGTGCCGCAAGTGCTACATCCACCCGGCTGTGGTGGAAAACTTCATGCTCGGCGCGCTCGCCGAATTGCCGCGTCCACGCGTGCGCAAGGGGCTGCGCACCGAGGAAGTGGCCCTGGCGATGTTTCTTGAGCGCATGAGTGAGATGACAGTCGCCCCTTGATCGGCGGGGCATCGTTTCAAGGCGCCTGCAACCGACGAGCTGACCTGGCTGTTTTTTGCACAATTGCTTAAGGCTTCTATAGTTGATGTGACACGAATCAACTGCGGTGACGCCATGGAAGACATTTTCGTCGTGAAGCGTTGCAACAAGATCATCATTCACGGGCGACGCGCCAGTGATAGCCAGCATGATCCCGCCGAAGCCCAAAGCTGGTTTCGCATCTGCGATACCCGCACAACGGGTTTCATCGGCGATGGCTACGACGTGGAAGATGACGCCCGACGCGAATGCACACGCCTCAACGCAGTCAGTTCAACCACACCGGCCCGCCAGTTTTCCAGCTGATGCCGATCAGCAGCGGGTCTATACTGAAACCTGCTGAAGGAGCAGCACCCCATCGGCAGAAAGCTCGCAACTCGCGGGCTTTTTGCTGCTGCTCAGCGGTTTTTTGTTACGGAGGTGTTTCATGTCCGAAAAAGAGTCCATCACCACCCTCCTCACCCTGCTCGACGCCCGGCAGGCGCGCCTCGCAGCGGCTTGCAAAGAGATCGCCGACTGGGTCGATCACCAAGGCGGGCACCCGACCGCATTGCGCATCCGCGATCGTCTGAATGATGTCGAGAAAGATACACCGCTGATTCGCAATACCCTGTCGGCACTCAAGCCCGTCGATCGGCCGCTGCCTCGATTCAGATGACAGCGGTTTTTCAGCGGTAATCAGCTGGCCTTACCAGCGGTGGCACGAGCGTCACCGCGCTTTTGCCTGTGCGCTTTTTATCGGGTTTGTGAATTGGCGTAATTCTTTTCACATAACCATCACATCTGCTGGCCTACAGTAGGGTTACTCCTTTAGAAACACCCCTCTCACCCGCCCGCATGCGGGTGTTTTTTTGCCTGCAGTTCCAATCGCCGAACGTCGCTGTATTGAAATGGTCATAACTTGTACACGTCACGAAGGAGACAGTGCATGGTCATCCACTTCAACGTCGACGGGCATCTGGCCTGTGGTCACAAAGGCGAACAACTGAGCGCGAGCAAAGAACTCAATCGCGTAAAGTGCCGCAGTTGCCGCAATACCGATGCCTTCAAACAAGCAAGAAAAGACCAGCGCAATGCGGCTCGCCGCACCGCGCGACGAGCAAAAACCTCACACGGCCCAGCAGACTGGCGCGCCGAATGGATTGAACGGCTGACGACAATGGTCGGACTTCAGCGCTTGCCCCGCGGTTTTAGCGGACAGGCATTTGTTTAAACTGTGTCTAGTCCTGAAATAGGTTTACACCTTTTTCACCCCAACGCCCGATGCACCGCGTCGGGCGTTTTGTATTTTAAGGACAGGTGCGGTCGC
>NZ_JBIWAL010000090.1:0-13229 GCF_044760045.1 Pseudomonas sp. NPDC098747
TAGCTTTCGTCACCGAGTCCAAGCGCATGCTCGGCCGTACGCCGGGCAACATTGCTGACATTCGTCCGATGAAGTACGGCTTGATCGCCGACTTCAGCGTCTGCGAAAAGATGCTGCAGTACTTCATCAACAAGGTTCACGAAAACAGCTTTCTGCAGCCTAGCCCTCGTGTGCTGATCTGCGTTCCTTGCAAATCCACCCAGGTTGAGCGTCGTGCCATCCGTGAATCGGCCCTCGGTGCCGGTGCCCGTGAAGTGTTCCTGATCGAAGAGCCTATGGCTGCTGCGATCGGTGCCGGCCTGCCGGTTGAAGAAGCACGCGGTTCGATGGTCGTCGATATCGGTGGTGGTACTACCGAAATCGCGCTGATCTCCCTGAACGGTGTGGTTTACGCCGAATCCGTGCGTGTTGGCGGCGACCGCTTCGACGAAGCGATCATCACCTACGTGCGCCGTAACTACGGCAGCCTGATCGGTGAATCCACCGCTGAGCGCATCAAGCAGGAAATCGGTACAGCCTACCCGGGCGGCGAAGTTCGCGAAGTCGACGTTCGCGGTCGCAACCTGGCCGAAGGCGTTCCACGCGCATTCACCCTGAACTCCAATGAAGTGCTGGAAGCTCTGCAAGAGTCCCTGGCCACCATCGTTCAGGCAGTGAAAAGTGCTCTGGAGCAATCGACACCGGAACTGGCTTCCGACATCGCCGAGCGTGGCCTGGTGCTGACCGGTGGTGGCGCGCTGCTGCGTGACCTCGACAAGCTGCTGGCCCAGGAAACCGGTTTGCCGGTGATCGTTGCCGAAGATCCGCTGACCTGTGTTGCTCGCGGCGGTGGCCGTGCATTGGAAATGATGGATAAACACACCATGGATCTGCTCTCGAGCGAATAAGTCGCCGAGTGCAATACGTGGGTGAGCGCACAGGCAGCACTTTGCAGTGCTGCCTGTTGGCGTTTATCTTCTGTCAGTCTTCATCCAGGCCGGTTTGATGCCGTATGAATAAACAGAACATTTGCCTGGGAGGAGCGGCTTATTAAACCGCTTTTCGCCAAGGGCCCTTCGTTGGGCGTCCGCCTGTTGGTGCTGGCCGTGTTGTCGGTTGCGCTGATGGTGGTCGATGCCCGATTCAATCTGCTCAAGCCCGCACGCAGCCAAGCGTCGCTGGTGTTGATGGATGCCTACTGGATCACCGACCTGCCCGGACGGCTGTGGGACGGTATCGCCAGTCAGTTCGGCAGTCGCACCGAGCTTGTCGCCGAAAACGAAAAACTCAAGACCGAAAACCTGTTGTATCAGGGTCGCATGCAAAAGCTTGCTGCGCTGACCGAGCAGAACGTTCGGCTGCGCGAGTTACTCAATTCTTCCGCGCTGGTCAACGAAAAGGTCGAAGTGGCCGAGTTGATCGGCATGGACCCCAACCCCTTCACCCATCGCATCATCATCAATAAAGGTGAGCGCGACGGCGTGGTGCTCGGTCAACCGGTGCTCGATGCGCGCGGTTTGATGGGGCAGGTGGTCGAGTTGATGCCTTACACCTCCCGTGTACTGCTGCTGACCGACACCACTCACAGCATTCCTGTGCAGGTGAACCGAAACGGCCTGCGGGCGATTGCCAGCGGCACCGGCAACCCTGAGCGCCTGGAATTGCGGCATGTCGCCGACACGGCGGATATCAAGGAAGGCGATTTGCTGGTCAGCTCCGGTCTTGGCCAGCGCTTCCCGGCTGGTTACCCGGTGGCGACGGTTAAGGAAGTGATCCATGACTCCGGCCAACCGTTCGCAATCGTCCGCGCCGTGCCGACCGCTGCTTTGAACCGCAGCCGCTACCTGCTGCTGGTGTTCAGTGACTCACGTACCGCCGAGGAGCGCGCCAACGACGCCGCGCAAGCTCAGGAAGCGCTTGATGCCCATGGCGGCGGTCCGATGCCGGCCTCAGTGGTTTCCCGACCGTTGGTCATGCCGGCACCTGCTGCTGCACCGGCTACCGAGCAAACCCCGGCCGCTACGACGCCTGCCGCGACGCCGGTCAAACCAGCCGCGAGCAAACCGCCAGCGGCCGCACCGGCGGCGACCAAGCCCCCGGCGCCTACTCCTGCCGCCAGCAAATCGCCTGCCAAACCGCCGGCAACGGCGCCAGCCACCACTGGGGGACGAGAATAATGGTCGGTGTCAAAGCTTCCCGAAATGGCTGGATCATCTGGCTGACCTTCGTCGTCGGCATATTGCTCAGCGTCTCGCCGTTACCGATCTTCATGGAAATCCTGCGCCCGCTGTGGCTCGCCTTGCTGTTGACGTTCTGGGCGCTTTACATGCCGCACGCGGTCGGTATGGTCACGGCGTTCTGCCTGGGCCTGGCCGAAGACGTGCTGCAAGGCGATCTGTTTGGCCAGAACGCGCTCGTTCTTACGCTGATCACTTTCCTGGTGCTGTCATTGCAGCAGCGCCTTCGGATGTTCCCGATGTGGCAGCAGTGTCTGGTGATTCTGGTGATTTTCGGGCTCGCGCAATTGGTGCAGTTGTGGCTCAGCGCCTTGACCGGAAACCGTCAGCCGACCCTGGCGCTGGTGCTGCCGGCACTGACCAGTGCCTTGCTCTGGCCTTGGATCAGCTTCGCTTTGCGTGGATTACGCCGCCGCTACAAAATCAATTGAGCCGGTGAAGCAGGGCACTGAACAGGGAGATGTTGTGATGAAGCCGCTTTACCTCGCCTCCGGATCGCCGCGCCGACGTGAATTGCTCACGCAGATCGGCGTTCCTTTTTCCGCCATCAGCGCGGACATTGATGAAACTCCATTCTCCGAAGAATCGCCATTGGCCTACGTCGAACGCCTTGCGCGCGGCAAGGCCGAGGCCGGACGGCGCACGGTTGTCCGCGCTGCGCCGTTTTGCGTTCTGGGTGCCGACACGGCGGTGGTGCTCGATGGCAAAATTCTTGGCAAACCGGTGGACGAAGCTGACGCATGCGCCATGCTGATGATGTTGTCCGGCAAAGAACATGAAGTGCTGACCGCCATCGCTGTGCTCGAAGGCGAGCGCTGCGAGTCGCGGGTGGTGCGCAGTCTGGTGCGGTTCCGGCCGATCAGCCGCGAAGAAGCCGCTGCCTACTGGGCCAGCGGCGAACCCCGGGACAAGGCCGGTGGTTATGGCATTCAAGGGCTCGGCGCGGTGTTTGTCGCGGGGCTCAATGGCAGCTATTCGGCGGTGGTCGGGTTGCCTGTTTGCGAAACCGCAGAACTGTTGGGCCATTTCGGCATACCCTGTTGGCAAAACCTGAACGCACAATAAGCGTCGTACGAACAATATGCGGCCATTATCGTGAACATGCCTGAACGAGATCCTGCCATGAGTGAAGAGATTCTGATCAACATCACGCCGATGGAATCGCGCGTGGCGGTGGTCGAAAACGGTGTGCTGCAAGAAGTCCACGTCGAGCGCACGCAAAAACGCGGGATCGTCGGCAACATCTATAAAGGCAAGATAGTCCGGGTGCTGCCGGGTATGCAGGCAGCGTTCGTCGACATCGGCCTTGATCGTGCAGCGTTCATTCATGCAGCCGAAATCTCTCTGCGCGAAGGCCCGACGGTGGAAAGCATCAGCTCGCTGGTGCATGAAGGCCAGAGCCTGGTGGTGCAAGTCACCAAGGATCCGATCGGTTCCAAAGGTGCGCGGCTGACCACGCAATTGTCGATTCCATCGCGCTATCTGGTGTACATGCCGCGCACCGCCCACGTCGGCATTTCCCTGAAAATCGAAGACGAAGCCGAGCGCGATCGCCTCAAGCAGGTGGTCACCGATTGTGTGGCTAAAGAAGGCATTAAAGAGGCTGGCGGCTTTATTCTGCGCACCGCCGCCGAAGGTGCCGGGGCTGATGAGATCCTGATGGACATCCGCTACCTGCGGCGGCTGTGGGATCAGATCAACGAACAGATCAAAACCATCGGCGCGCCGAGCGTGATCTACGAAGACCTTGGTCTGGCCTTGCGCACGCTGCGTGATCTGGTCAATCCGAAAATCGAGAAGATCCGTATCGATTCCCGGGAAACCTTCCAGAAAACCACGCAGTTCGTCGCCGAACTGATGCCGGAAATCGCTGATCGTCTGGAACACTATCCGGGCGAGCGACCGATTTTCGATCTGTACGGTGTCGAGGACGAAATCCAGAAAGCCCTTGAGCGTAAAGTCCCACTGAAATCCGGTGGCTATCTGGTGGTCGATCCGGCAGAAGCCATGACCACCATCGACGTCAACACCGGCGCTTTTGTTGGCCATCGCAATCTCGAAGAAACCATCTTCAAGACCAACCTCGAAGCCGCGACCGCGATAGCGCGGCAGATGCGCCTGCGCAATCTGGGCGGGATCATCATCATCGACTTCATCGACATGGAAGATGAAGAGCACCGGCGCCTGGTTCTGCGAACCCTGGAAAAACAGCTGGAGCGCGATCACGCCAAGACCAACATCATCGGTATTACCGAGTTGGGCCTGGTGCAGATGACCCGCAAGCGCACCCGCGAAAGCCTTGAGCAGGTGCTGTGCGAACCGTGCAGCTGCTGCCAGGGTCGCGGCAAATTGAAGACTGCCGAAACCATCTGTTACGAGATCTTCCGCGAGATCCTTCGTGAGGCCCGGGCCTATCAGGCCGAGGGTTATCGAGTGCTGGCGAACCAGAAAGTGGTGGACCGGCTGCTTGACGAAGAATCCGGTAATGTCGCCGAGCTTGAAGGCTTCATTGGCCGCACCATACGCTTCCAGGTGGAAACCATGTATTCCCAGGAACAATATGACGTGGTGCTGCTCTGAACCCCTGCGTCACCCTTTTTCCACAGCGGCTGGCCTCAGCTTTTCGCAGTATTTTTGCCATGGGAGCCAACTGACATGGACCGTCTGACACGCATTTTGGCCGCACTCACCCGTTGGGGGCTGGGCCTGTGCGCGTTGGTTCTGGTGTTGATGGCGTTGTACGTCAGTCTCGGTCGCGAACTGACGCCGTTGGTGGCCGAATACCGCGCCGATATCGAAGACAAGGCCAGTGCCGCCCTTGGCATGCCGTTGCAGATCGGCGAACTGGAGGGCAACTGGAGCGGTTTTGCACCGATCCTGCTGGCCCACGACGTGATGGTCGGCGACGGCGCCAATGCCTTGCGTCTTGATCGTGTGCGGGCAGTGCCCGATCTTTGGGCCAGCCTGTTGGCCCGCGAAGTGCGCATCGCTCACCTGGAACTCAATGGCTTGAAAATCAGCCTCAAGGAAGCCGCGGATGGCACTTGGGCGCTGGAAGGTTTGCCGGTGCAGAAGGATCAACCGCTTGATCCCGAGCAGTTGTTCAACCGCTCGCAGATGATTCAGCAATTGTCGGTGCTCGAAAGCCAGGTGACCTTGCAGCCGCTGGCTCACCCACCGATGACGCTTACCTATGTCGGCCTCAATCTGAAGACCGGTGCCAGTCGCCAACGCCTCGATGCACGTTTGACCTTGCCTGATGGCCAGCCCGTCGCGCTGAGCTTGCGCACGCGAATTCGCCCCAGCCAGTTACGCGACAGCACGGTGGAAGGCTACGTCAGCCTGCCGCAAAGCGACTGGTCGAAGTGGCTGCCGGAGCGCGTGACCCAGCAATGGAATTTCTCCGAAATCAAGGCTGGCGGCGAGCTGTGGGTGAACTGGGCCGAGGGCACCCTGCAAAGTGCGGCGATTCGTTTGAACGCCCCGCAACTCATCGGTGCCTACGCCGAGCGCAAGCCGATCAAGATCAACAATCTGGCGCTCAATGCCTATTACGAAAACAGCGCCAAAGGCGCGACGGTCACCTTCGATTCGCTGGCGATGAATTTTGGCGAAACCCGCTGGGAATCGCGGGTGCAAGTGCAGCAGACCCGCGCCACTGACAAGGTCGAAGAGCTCTGGCACTTGCAGGCTGATCGCCTCGACCTGACCCCGATCACCCCGTTACTCAACGCGCTGGGGCCTTTGCCGCAAGGTGTCGCCACCGCCGTGGAGCGCCTGAAGGTCACCGGCGGCCTGCGCAATGTCATGCTGGATTTACGTCCGAATGCCACTGACGGCACTAAATTCGGCTTCGCGGCCAACCTCGATTCCGTAGGTTTTGATGCCTATCACGGCGCTCCAGCGGCGCGAAATGTCAGCGGTAGCCTCAGCGGCAACCTCGACGGTGGTGAGTTGCGCATGGACAGCAAGGATTTTGTCCTGCACCTCGATCCGATTTTCGCCAAGCCGTGGCAATACATTCAGGCCAACGCCCGACTCACCTGGAAACTCGACAAGGACGGCTTCACCCTGATCGCACCGTACCTGAAGGTGTTGGGCGAAGAGGGCAAGATTGCCGGTGACTTCCTGATTCGTCTGCATTTTGATCACAGCCAGGAAGACTACATGGACCTGCGGGTCGGTCTGGTCGATGGCGACGGCCGCTACACCGCCAAGTACTTGCCCGAAGTGTTGAGCCCTGCGCTGGACGAATGGCTGCGGACGGCGATCCTCAAGGGCGCGGTGGATCAGGGTTTCTTCCAGTATCAAGGCTCGCTGAGCAAGAACGCCGGGGACGCTGATCGCAGCATCAGTCTGTTCTTCAAGGTGCATGACGCCGAACTGGCCTTCCAGCCAGGCTGGCCGCATGTGAGCAAGGTCAGTGGCGACGTGTTCATCGAGGACAGCGGCGTGCGGATCTGGGCCAGCAAGGGCCAATTGCTCGACACCCAGGTCCGCGACGTTTTCGTCAACATTCCCCATGTCCCGGCCGGACAACGTACCCACATGTACCTCGATGGCGCGTTCGCCGGCGGTCTGGGTGACGGTTTGAAAATTCTTCAGGACGCACCGATCGGTACGGGCGAAACCTTTGCCGGTTGGGAAGGCGCGGGCGATCTGCAAGGCAAGCTCAAACTCGACGTGCCGCTGGACAAGGGCGGCGACCTGCCGAAAATCGTCGTCGACTTCAAGACCGCCAACGCGCGGCTGAAACTGGCGGAGCCGAAACTGGAACTGACGCAACTCAAGGGTGATTTCCGCTTCGATAGCGCCAAGGGTCTCAGCGGGCAGAATATCGCTGCCCGAGCGTTCGACAAGCCGGTCACTGCGCAGATTTTCGCTGATGGCAGCGCCAACCAGCTCAAGACCCGAGTCGCCGCGTCGGGACAGGTTGAAGTCAAGAAACTCACCGACTGGCTCGGCGTCACTCAACCGATGCCAGCGTCCGGGACGATCCCCTATCAGTTGCAACTGAATCTGGACGGTAACGACAGTCAGTTGATGGTCAGCTCCAACCTCAAAGGTGTGGCGGTCGATCTACCTGCACCGTTTGGCATGGCGGCGGATGTCGGTCGAGACACCGTTTTCCGCATGACCTTACAAGGGCAGGAACGGCGTTATTGGGTCAGCTACGGTCAATTAGCCAGTTTCACCTTTGCTGCGCCACCGACTAATTTTGCCGAGGGGCGCGGTGAGTTGTTCCTCGGGGCCGGTGAAGCCGTGTTGCCGGGCGCCAAGGGCTTGCGGATTCGTGGTGTGCTGTCGGAACTGGACGTCGCTCCCTGGCAGGATCTGGTCAGCAAGTACGCTGGACAGAATCCGGGCGGCAGTGCCAAGCAACTGTTGAGCAGTGCCGACTTCAAGATTGGCAAGCTGACGGCCTTCGGCACGACGCTGGATCAGGCCTCGGTTCAGCTGAATCGCAAGCCGGGGGCGTGGAATCTGGCGCTCGACAGTCAGCAGGCCAAAGGCACCGCGGGTCTTCCCGACGCGAAAAACGCGCCGATTGCGGTGAACCTGCAATACGTGCGACTGCCGGCGCCGGATCCGACGGTGCAGGCTGACGAGAATTCACCTGATCCGTTGGCGTCGGTCGATCCGACGAAAATTCCGGCGCTAGATATCACCATCAATCAACTGTTCCTGGGCCAGGATCTGGTCGGTGGCTGGTCGCTGAAGATCCGGCCGACCAGCAAAGGCATCGCCATGAACAATCTCGACATGGGCCTCAAAGGGATCCTGTTGCAAGGTAATGGCGGCTGGGAAGGCGCTCCAGGTTCCAGCACTAGCTGGTTCAAGGGGCGGATCGGCGGCAAGAACCTCGCCGATGTCCTCAAGGGCTGGGGCTTCGCGCCGAGTGTGACCAGCCAAGAGTTTCACATGGATGTCGATGGCCGCTGGCCGGGTTCGCCGGCGTGGCTGGCGACGAAGCGCTTCTCCGGCACCCTCGATGCGTCGCTGAACAAGGGCCAGTTTGTTGAGGTGGAGGGTGGCGCGCAGGCCTTGCGAGTATTCGGTCTGCTCAACTTCAACTCCATCGGCCGCCGTCTGCGCCTGGACTTCTCCGACCTGTTCGGCAAAGGCCTGAGCTATGACCGGGTCAAAGGCCTGTTGGTGGCGAATAATGGTGTTTATGACACGCGCGAGCCAATCCGTCTGACCGGGCCGTCGAGCAACCTGGAGCTCAACGGCAAGCTGGACCTGGTGGCCGACCAGGTCGACGCCAAGTTGCTGGTGACGTTGCCGGTGACCAACAACCTGCCGATTGCCGCATTGATCGTCGGCGCACCGGCGG
The DNA here is from genome assembly GCF_044760045.1 of Pseudomonas sp. NPDC098747. Lineage (NCBI taxonomy): Bacteria > Pseudomonadati > Pseudomonadota > Gammaproteobacteria > Pseudomonadales > Pseudomonadaceae > Pseudomonas > Pseudomonas sp. NPDC098747. Next base: position 8,554 of record NZ_JBIWAL010000090.1, read on the forward strand.
TCGGCGGTGCGCTGTTCCTGATAGACAAGCTCATCGGCGACCGTGTGGCGCGCTTTGCCAGTGTGAAATACACCGTCAAAGGTCCGTGGAAAGAGCCGAAAATCACTTTTGAAAAGCCTTTTTGAACAGCCAGCTCCCGAATCGATGGAGTAGCATGGCCGCCTACCTCTTGCGGAGTTCGCCATGTCTTTCGCGGTGATTCAAATGGTCAGCCAGAGTGACGTGCTGGCCAACTTGGCCCAGGCCCAGCGCCTGCTTGAGCAGGCGGCTGCCGGTGGCGCGAGGCTGGCGGTACTGCCGGAAAACTTCGCCGCCATGGGCCGTCGCGACATCGCTGACATCGGCCGCGCTGAAGCCCTTGGCGAAGGACCGATCCTGCCATGGTTGAAACAGACCGCCCGCGACCTCAAGTTATGGATAGTGGCCGGCACTTTGCCGTTGCCGCCGATGGATCAGCCGACGGCCAAATCGCACGCCTGCTCGCTGCTGGTCAACGATCAGGGCGAAACCGTTGCACGGTATGACAAGCTGCATCTGTTTGATGTCGATGTAGTGGACAATCGCGGTCGTTACCGCGAATCCGATGACTATGCTTATGGCAGTGGTGTGGTGGTTGCGGATACACCGGTCGGCAAAGTCGGTCTGACCGTGTGTTACGACCTGCGCTTCCCGGAGCTGTACAGCGAATTGCGCGCTGCCGGGGCCGAGTTGATTACCGTGCCGTCGGCTTTTACCGCCGTGACCGGCGCGGCGCATTGGGATGTGTTGATTCGCGCTCGGGCCATCGAGACACAGTGTTATGTGTTGGCGGCGGCGCAGGGCGGGACCCATCCAGGACCGCGAGAAACCTTCGGGCATGCGGCAATTGTCGACCCATGGGGTCGTGTGCTGGCGAGTCAGGATCAAGGCGAAGCGGTGTTGCTGGCCGAACGCGATAGCAATGAACAAGCGTCCATCAGGGCGCGGATGCCGGTGACGAGTCATCGGCGGTTTTTCTCGCAGGGCGCACAGCGACCTGCTTCAGAACATGAATTTAAGGCCTAAACCATGAGCGAGTTGTTGTCCTCTGTCAGTGATCACCTTTTGGCGCCCGGCGGCGTGACGATCGAGAGCCTGCAAAGTGTGCTCGGCGATCTGGCGGGTCCGGGCATCGATGCCGCCGACCTGTATTTCCAGGGCCAGATCTCCGAGTCCTGGGCGCTGGAAGACGGCATCGTCAAGGAAGGCAGTTTCAACCTCGATCAGGGTGTCGGCGTGCGAGCGCAGTCCGGCGAGAAAACCGGGTTCGCCTACAGCAACGCAATCACCCTTGAAGCCCTGGGCGCTGCGGCGCGTGCGGCCCGTTCGATCTCCCGTGCCGGGCAGAACGGCACAGTGCAGGCGTTCACCACTCAAGACGTCGCCCAGTTGTATGCGCCGGACAATCCGCTGGAAGTGTTGAGCCGTGCCGAGAAGGTCGAGCTGCTCAAGCGCATCGACGTCGCCACGCGCGCGCTCGACCCGCGTATCCAGCAAGTCAGCGTGAGCATGGCCGGGGTTTGGGAGCGCATTCTGGTGGCTTCCACCGATGGCGGGCTGGCGGCGGATGTGCGGCCACTGGTGCGTTTCAATGTCAGCGTTATTGTTGAACAGAACGGTCGTCGCGAGCGCGGCGGCCATGGCGGTGGCGGGCGTACCGACTACCGTTATTTCCTCGCTGAAGACCGCGCCATGGGTTATGCCCGTGAAGCGCTGCGTCAGGCGCTGGTGAATCTGGAAGCGATTCCGGCGCCGGCCGGGACGCTGCCGGTGGTGCTGGGGCCGGGCTGGTCCGGTGTGCTGCTGCACGAAGCGGTCGGTCACGGTCTGGAAGGCGATTTCAACCGCAAGGGTAGTTCGGCCTACAGCGGACGCATGGGCGAAATGGTTGCCTCCAAGCTCTGCACCATCGTTGATGACGGCACCTTGAGCGGTCGTCGCGGCTCGCTGAGCGTCGACGACGAAGGTACTCCGACCGAGTGCACCACGCTGATCGAAAACGGCGTGCTCAAGGGCTATATGCAAGACAAGCTCAACGCGCGCCTGATGGGCGTGGCCCGTACCGGTAACGGTCGCCGTGAATCCTATGCGCACCTGCCGATGCCACGCATGACCAACACCTACATGCTCGGCGGCGAAAGCGATCCGGCGGAAATCATCGCTTCGGTGAAAAAAGGCATCTACTGCGCCAATCTCGGTGGCGGTCAGGTCGACATCACCAGCGGCAAGTTCGTGTTCTCCACCAGCGAGGCGTACTTGATCGAAGACGGCAAGATCACCGCGCCGGTCAAAGGCGCGACGTTGATCGGCAACGGCCCTGAGGCGATGAGCCGGGTGTCGATGGTCGGTAATGATCTGGCGCTGGACAGCGGTGTGGGGACGTGCGGCAAGGATGGGCAGTCAGTACCAGTGGGTGTTGGCCAGCCGACGCTGAAAATCGACGCGATCACCGTGGGTGGCACGGGCGCTTAAGAAGGGATGGAGCTTCGGGTGGCGCGCAGGGCGGCCACCCGGTGGCGAATATCAACGCAGACCGCGTTGAGTCTCGTCCAGCTCACGGATGTACTTGAAGATTTTACGGCTTGAGGCAGGCGCTTTGTTTTGCGCAACCTCATGCTGAGCCTGACGGATCAGGGAACGCAGTTGCTGGCGATCGGCGTCCGGGTACTCCAGGACGAATTTCTCCAGCACGGCATCATCACCGGCGATCAGGCGGTCACGCCAGCGTTCGAGATTGTGGAAACGCTCGTTGTACTGACGAGTGGAGGCATCGAGTTGATCGAGCAAAATGAGGATCGCGTCAGTGTCCTGATCGCGCATCAGTTTGCCGATGAACTGTAAATGCCGTTTACGCGCGATATTCGCGGTGTGCTTCGGCGCATCGGCCAAGGCACGGCGCATCGCGTCGGTCAGTGGCAGTTTTGCCACCAAGTCAGGCTTGAGTGTTGTAAGGCGCTCGCCTAGGTCAACCAGAGCATGTAGCTCGCGTTTGACCTGAGATTTGCTTTTTTCTCCCGTATCGAGGGAGTCGTCGTAAGAATCAACCATGGTGGCAGTCCGCAAAGAAACGCCGCCATGATAACCAGTCGGGGGCCGCTTGTCCGGCCCGGTCGCTCGATGGCCCCAGCCGAAAGCAGAATTTGAGTGGAGATGAGCATGAGTGCAGTTCAAAGCGTCGGCCCGCAGGCATTGCCGGCACTGCAGGAACAGGTCGAGCAGATCATCGCCGAAGCCAAGCGCCAGGGTGCCAGTGCCTGCGAAGTCGCGGTCTCGCTGGAGCAGGGCCTGTCGACATCAGTGCGTCAGCGCGAGGTCGAGACGGTCGAGTTCAACCGCGATCAGGGCTTTGGCATCACTCTGTATGTCGGTCAGCGCAAAGGCTCTGCCAGCACGTCCGCCACCGGGCCTGATGCGATTCGCGAGACGGTGGCTGCCGCACTGGCGATCGCCAAACACACGTCCGAAGATGAAGCCTCGGGCTTGGCCGATGCGGCGTTGATGGCCAGGGATCAGCAGGATTTCGACTTGTTCCACGAATGGGACATCACCCCGGAACAGGCCATCGAGAAAGCGCTGCTCTGTGAGGCGGCCGCTTTCGACACCGATGCGCGGATCAAGAACGCCGACGGCACCACGCTCAGCACCCATCAGGGTTGCCGCGTGTATGGCAACAGCCATGGGTTCATCGGCGGCTACGCGTCGACGCGCCACAGCCTGAGCTGCGTGATGATCGCCGAGGCCGATGGCCAGATGCAGCGCGATTACTGGTACGACGTGAGCCGTCAGGGCGAGTTGCTGGCCGACCCGGTCAGCATCGGCCAACGTGCTGCGCAAAGAGCGGCGGGCCGTTTGGGCGCGCGTCCGGTGCCGACTTGCGAGGTGCCGGTGCTGTTTTCCGCAGAATTGGCGGGCGGGTTGTTCGGCAGTTTCCTCTCGGCGGTTTCCGGTGGCAGCCTGTATCGCAAATCGTCGTTCCTGGAAGGCACGCTGGGGCAGAAACTGTTCCCGGAGTGGCTGACCATCGACGAGCGTCCGCACCTGATGCGCGCCATGGGCAGCGCTTCGTACGACGGTGATGGCCTGGCGACCTACGCCAAACCGTTCGTCGAGAAAGGCGAGTTGGTGTCGTACATCCTCGGCACTTACTCCGGTCGCAAACTCGGCATGCCAAGCACCGCCAACGCTGGCGGCGTGCATAACCTGTTCGTCACTCATGGCGATGAAGACCAGGCCGCACTGCTGCGTCGCATGGGCCGTGGGTTGTTGGTCACCGAGTTGATGGGCCATGGTTTGAACATGGTCACCGGCGACTATTCGCGCGGGGCGGCGGGTTTCTGGGTCGAGAACGGCGAAATCCAGTTCGCGGTGCAGGAAGTGACCATCGCCGGCAACATGCGCGACATGTTCAAGCAGATCGTCGCCGTGGGTAATGATCTGGAACTGCGCAGCAACATCCGCACTGGCTCGGTGTTGATCGAGCGCATGACGGTGGCGGGCAGCTAAGCCTCCACCCGGTACGCAAAAAGGCGCGGCACCCAATTGGGTGGCGCGCCTTTTTTATGCTCTTTGTCGCGTCCTGAATAAGGTTTACACCTTCTGGCTTTTTATCAGGAGGGCGCAATGGATACGGGCGGAAGACGCAGTCAGAGAGATTACAC
>NZ_JBIWAL010000091.1:0-2477 GCF_044760045.1 Pseudomonas sp. NPDC098747
TGGGACAGACCGTCAGATGAAACACCGGTACGTTGCTCGCTACACATTTTTTGGAATCGCCCAGCAAAGACTGCTTGGTAATCGGCAACTCCTGCAATTCAGGCGAATCCACAGAAGTTGTATCAAGAAGGGAGCGTAGTCTACCGGAATGCCCCTTTCATCTCAAACCTTGATCTTCGTCTGTTGGCTGCCAATGCAATTTCCAGCCGTCCTGCAGATTGCCATCAAGGCCCGGCAGGTTCGCCACCGCGAGCAATTCTGCACCGCGAAACAGCAGCGGCAATCTGCCACGCACGAAGGCCGGCACCGCACGTTCATTGAGCAACCGCTTGAGATCGCGATGACCACGATCGGCCAGATGCATCACTTCGCCACCCTGACGATACGCAATGCGCAAAGGCCCGCAAGGCGTCGGGCCGCTGAGCATGACGCGCCCGTTATCGGGCAAGCGTAGCGGTGATGCCGGGGTCTGCCACTCGCCGCCGATCACCGGCGCACGCAGCCAGTCGCCGCTCAGCCACCAGAGACGACCGGCGCTGCGGTGCAACTCGCCATCGGCCAGACGCCAGACCGGCGAAGCGTCGTGGGCGGCATCGCACAAATCCGCCCAACCCGACCAATGGTCAGTGTCAGGCAGCCGCGTCAGTGGTTCGAGCCAGTGGCTCAATGCATTTCGCTGGCGGGAGGCGGACAGCGGCGCCAAGGGTGCCAATTCCAGCGACGGCACGCCCAACCAATCGAAATCAGTTGAGGCTTTGGCTTGCGTCAGATCAATCTGCGCCAGCTCATCAAGCAAACCTTGCGCTTCACGCAGATGCGCGGCGCTGCGGGCCATGCTGGCTTGCGCTTGCGGCCAGCGCCCGGTCAGCAGCGGCACGATCTGATGACGCAGGTAATTGCGCGAAAACTGCCGATCTTCGTTTGACGGGTCTTCGATCCATTGCAGTTGGTGGGCCTGGGCGTAGGCTTCAAGTTCGCCGCGAGTGACGTCGAGCAAAGGCCGAACCAACGTGCCCTGCCCCAATGGACGCTGCGCCGGCATTGCCGAAAGCCCGCGCACCCCGGCACCGCGCAACAGACGAAACAACAGGGTTTCCGCCTGATCGTCGCGGTGCTGACCGGTCAGCAAAACGTCGCTGGCCTGCGTCACCGAACCGAACACCGCATAACGCGCGTCCCGCGCCGCCCGCTCCAGACTCGCGCCCGGTTGTACCTTCACCCGCTCCACTTGCAATGGAATGCCCAATGCATCGCAGACAGCCTGGCAATGTTCCGGCCACGCATCCGCCGCAGCCTGAAGGCCGTGATGAATATGTATGGCGCTTAGCGCAGGGAGAGATTCGGTTTTTGCGAGATGGGCGAGCACGTGCAGCAAGACAGTGGAATCGAGGCCACCGGAGAAAGCCACGCGCCAATGAGCGGCATTGCGCCAAGGCTCAAGATTCAGCAGAAGCCGCGATGGCAGATCACTCGTGGACTGACCCATTTTTGTACCTGTGCATAAAGCAAATGTGGGAGCGAGCTTGCTCGCGAAGGCGGTTTAACATTCAACACATTCGTCGACTGTTACAACACTTTCGCGAGCAAGCTCGCTCCCACAGGGGTTTCCACCATCGGCCGACAGCGTCGACTTAGAGACCGTAACTCATCAGTCGATCGTAACGGCGCTTGAGCAGCGCTTCGTTGTCGAACTTCTTCAGCATCGCCAGTTGCGAGCTCAGCTCGGCGCGGATCGACGCTGCGGCAGTTGCCGGATCACGGTGAGCGCCGCCCAATGGCTCGCCAATCACCTTGTCGACAATGCCCAGGCCTTTCAGACGCTCGGCGGTGATGCCCATCGCTTCAGCGGCATCCGGCGCTTTTTCGGCGGTTTTCCACAGAATCGAGGCACAACCTTCCGGCGAGATCACCGCGTAGGTCGAGTACTGCAGCATGTTCAACTGATCGCAGACACCGATCGCCAGTGCACCGCCGGAACCACCCTCACCGATTACGGTGGCGATGATCGGGGTCTTCAGGCGCGACATGACACGCAGGTTCCAGGCGATTGCTTCGCTCTGGTTGCGCTCTTCAGCGTCGATGCCAGGGTAGGCGCCCGGGGTGTCGATGAAGGTCAGGATCGGCATTTTGAAACGCTCGGCCATCTCCATCAGACGGCAAGCCTTGCGGTAGCCTTCTGGACGCGGCATGCCGAAGTTGCGGCGAACCTTCTCGCGTACTTCGCGGCCCTTCTGGTGACCGATGATCATCACCGGCTGGTCGTCCAGACGGGCGATACCACCCACGATTGCAGCGTCGTCGGAGAAGTGACGGTCACCGTGCAGCTCATCGAACTCGGTGAAGATGTGTTCGATGTAGTCCAGGGTGTACGGACGCTTCGGGTGACGCGCCAGACGCGCGATCTGCCAGCTGGTCAGCTTGCCGAAGATGTCTTCGGTCAGCGTTTTGCTTTTGTCCTGCAGGCGGGAGATCTCATG
>NZ_JBIWAL010000091.1:2487-13227 GCF_044760045.1 Pseudomonas sp. NPDC098747
AAATCTAGAAAATTCGGGTTCATAGGCGTCCGTCTTGGGTCGTGTCCCAAATGAGCTTGGGCCGGCCGGTTGTCTATTCGCGCCCTACCTTAAGGGAGAGGCGCGCTGAGGTCGAGATTAAAAATTCAGGTTGCGGGCAAGCGCAATGATGGCACTTGCCGGTCAACGGTATTGGAGGAAGACGTTGTCTCGCCCGAACTGGTCACGCAGGGCTTGAATCAACGCATCCGCCGGGTCGATTCGCCAGGTCTCGCCGAACTGCAGCAAGGTCTTCGCATCGGGGCTGGTGTACTCCATGGTGATCGGGCACGCCCCGCGATGACGCTTGAGCAGATCGCCCAACCAGCGTAGCTGATCGCCTTTCAGATCCTTGGTCTGCAACTTCAGACGCAGGCTCTCGGCGAGGTTGGTGCGCGCATCTTCCATGCTCATCACCCGCTTGACCCGCAGGCGCAGGCCGCCGGAGAAGTCGTCATTGCTGACTTCGCCTTCGACCACCACCATCGCGTCGGTCTGCAACAGCGACTGCGCCGAGTGGAACGCCTCGGCAAACAGCGACGCCTCGATACGCCCGGAGCGGTCGTCGAGGGTGATGAAACCCATCTTGTCGCCCTTTTTGTTCTTCATCACCCGCAGGGCAATAATCATCCCCGCTACGGTTTGCGTATCCCGGGCCGGTTTCAGGTCGATGATGCGCTGACGGGCGAAACGACGGATCTCGCCTTCGTATTCGTCGATCGGGTGACCGGTCAGGTACAGGCCCAAGGTGTCTTTCTCACCCTTGAGACGTTCCTTGAGGGTCAGCTCCTTGGCTTTGCGATGCACCGCATAAACATCGGCGTCTTCCTCGACGAACAGCCCGCCAAACAGGTCGGCGTGACCACTGTCGCGGGTACGGGCGGTCTGCTCGGCCGACTTGATTGCCTCTTCCATCGCCGCCAGCAGCACGGCGCGGTTGCGGTCGATGTTGGCCTGATAAGCCTTTTGTTCGTCGTGAAAATACGGGCCAAGACGATCCAGAGCACCGCTGCGGATCAAGCCATCAAGGGTGCGCTTGTTGATGCGTTTGAGGTCGACGCGGGCGCAAAAGTCGAACAGATCCTTGAACGGCCCCGCCTGACGCGCTTCGGTAATCGCCTCCACCGGGCCTTCGCCGACGCCTTTGATTGCGCCGAGGCCGTACACGATGCGGCCGTCGTCGTTCACCGTGAACTTGAATTCCGAAGTGTTCACATCCGGCGCGTCGAGACGCAGCTTCATGGTGCGAATTTCTTCGATCAAGGTCACGACCTTGTCGGTGTTGTGCATATCCGCCGACAGCACCGCCGCCATGAACGGCGCCGGGTAATGCGTCTTCAGCCAGGCGGTCTGGTACGACACCAGGCCGTAAGCGGCGGAGTGAGACTTGTTGAAGCCATAACCGGCGAATTTTTCCACCAGGTCGAAAATGTTACCGGCAAGGTCGGCTTCGATATTGTTGGTCTTGCAACCTTCAATGAAACCGCCGCGCTGCTTGGCCATCTCTTCGGGTTTTTTCTTACCCATGGCCCGACGCAGCATGTCCGCACCGCCGAGGGTGTATCCGGCCATGACCTGGGCAATCTGCATCACCTGTTCCTGATACAGGATGATGCCGTAAGTCGGCGCCAATACCGGCTTGAGGCCTTCGTACTGGTAGTCCGAGTGCGGGTACGCCAGCTCGGCGCGGCCGTGCTTACGGTTGATGAAGTCGTCAACCATGCCCGATTGCAGCGGGCCCGGACGGAACAGGGCCACCAGTGCGATCAAGTCTTCCAGGCAGTCGGGCTTGAGCTTTTTGATCAGCTCTTTCATGCCGCGCGACTCGAGCTGGAACACCGCCGTGGTTTCGGCTTTTTGCAGTAGCTGATAGGTCGGCTTGTCATCCAGCGGGATGAACGCGATGTCCAGCGGCGGCTGATCGACCTTGGCGCGGTCGCGGTTGATGGTCTTCAGCGCCCAGTCGATGACCGTCAGGGTTCGCAGGCCGAGGAAGTCGAACTTCACCAGACCGGCAGCCTCAACGTCGTCCTTGTCGAACTGGGTCACCAGACCGTCGCCAGCCTCGTCGCAGTAGATCGGCGAGAAGTCGGTCAATTTGGTAGGGGCGATAACCACACCACCGGCGTGTTTACCGACGTTACGCACAACGCCTTCAAGCTTGCGCGCCATCTCCCAGATTTCCGCGGCTTCTTCATCGACCTTGATGAAGTCGCGCAGGATCTCTTCCTGCTCGTAGGCTTTTTCCAGGGTCATGCCGACTTCGAACGGAATCATCTTCGACAGACGATCCGCCAGACCGTAAGACTTGCCCTGCACCCGCGCCACGTCACGCACCACTGCCTTCGCGGCCATGGAACCGAATGTAATGATCTGGCTTACCGCGTTGCGGCCGTATTTCTCGGCCACGTAGTCGATGACCCGGTCACGCCCATCCATGCAGAAGTCGACGTCGAAGTCGGGCATGGAAACCCGTTCCGGGTTAAGGAAACGTTCGAACAGCAGGTCATATTCCAGCGGATCGAGGTCGGTGATCTTCTGCACATAGGCCACCAGCGATCCGGCACCCGATCCACGGCCCGGGCCTACCGGTACACCGTTGCTCTTGGCCCACTGGATGAAGTCCATAACGATCAGGAAGTAACCGGGGAAGCCCATCTGGATGATGATATCCAGCTCGAAATTCAACCGGTCGACATAGACCTGACGCTTGGCTTCGTAATCTTCGGTGGTGTCTTTTGGCAGCAGAACCGCCAGCCGCTCTTCGAGACCATCGAAGGACACCTTGCGGAAATACTCGTCGATGGTCATGCCATCGGGAATCGGGAAGTTGGGCAAGAAGTGCGTGCCCAGCTTTACATCGATGTTGCAGCGCTTGGCGATCTCGACGGTGTTTTCGATCGCGTCGGGAATGTCGCTGAACAGCTCGGCCATTTCCTCGGCGCTTTTGAGGTATTGCTGATCGCTGTAATTCTTCGAACGGCGCGGATCGTCGAGGGCTCGCCCCTCACCGATGCACACGCGGGTTTCGTGGGCGGCGAAATCTTCCTGCTTGATGAAACGCACATCGTTGCTCGCCACCAGCGGCGCGCCGAGCTTGTCGGCCAAGGCCACGGCGCCATGTAACTGCTCTTCATCGTTAGGGCGACTGGTGCGCTGGATTTCCAGGTAGAAGCGGTCCGGAAACACCGTCATCCACTCACGCGTCAGGGCCTCGGCTTCGGCCGGGTTGCCACTGATCAGGGCCATGCCGATCTCGCCCTCTTTGGCAGCGGACAGCATGATCAGGCCTTCATTCGCCTCAGCAACCCACTCACGCTCGATGATGATCATGCCGTTACGCTGGCCTTCGATGAAGCCGCGCGAGATCAACTCGGTGAGGTTGCGATAGCCCTTGGCGTTCATCACCAGCAGGCTGAGCCGGCTCAGGGGCGCGTCCGGATCCTTGTTCGACAGCCACAGGTCCGCGCCGCAGATCGGCTTGATGCCTGCGCCCATGGTGTTTTTATAGAATTTGACCAGGGAACACATGTTGTTCTGGTCGGTGACCGCGACCGCCGGCATGTTCATGGCGGTCAGCGCCTTGACCAGCGGCTTGATCCGCACCAGCCCGTCGACCAGGGAGTATTCAGTGTGCAGGCGTAGATGAACGAATGAAGCCGGCATAGTGATCCTGTCCAGTTACAGAGAGACAACAAGGCCCGGATTGTACCGGGCCTCGAACAAAACATCAGCCTTGCGACTAAACCTGCGTCAGACCTTCCAGCGCCTCATAAGCCTGACGCACCGGGGCGAACGAGCGCCGGTGAATCGGCGTCGGCCCTAGCCGCGCCAACGCTTCCAGATGAACGGGCGTCGGGTAGCCTTTATGGCCGCCGATACCGTAACCCGGATAAATCAACTCGAACGCGGCCATTTCGCGGTCACGACTGACCTTGGCCAGAATCGACGCCGCAGCAATGGCTGGAACCTTGCCATCGCCCTGCACTACCGCTTCGGCGCGCATTGGCAAGTGCGGGCAGCGATTGCCGTCGATCATCGCCAGTTTCGGCTGAATATGCAGCCCGGCCACCGCGCGCTGCATGGCCAGCATGGTCGCGTGCAGAATGTTCAGTTCGTCGATTTCTTCGACTTCGGCGCGGGCGATGCACCAACTGAGAGATTTCTCAATGATCTCGTCGTAGAGCTTTTCACGCTTGGCTTCGGTGAGTTTCTTCGAGTCATTGAGACCGAGGATCGGCCGGTTCGGATCGAGGATCACCGCCGCCGTCACCACCGCACCGCACAACGGGCCACGACCGACTTCATCGACGCCGGCGACCAGTTCTTCAACTTCGGCAACCAGCGTGAAATCCAGGCCCATCTGCATATCTTTTTTGCTCATCGTGTTTGACCGACCAGGTTCAGCACGGCATCCGCCGCTTGGTTGGAAGCATCCAGCCGGAGTGTGCGATGGATCTCGTCGAAACCGCGGGTCTGCTCTTCGCCGCCCTCGATCAATGGCGACAGGGTCTGAGCCAGCGCCTCGACTGTCGCATCGTCTTGCAACAATTCCGGCACCAACAGGCGCTGGGCCAGCAGGTTCGGCAGGGACACGTACGGGCTCTTGACCATGCGTTTGAGAATCCAGAACGTCAGCGGCGCCAGGCGATACGCAACCACCATCGGCCGCTTGTACAACAGCGCTTCAAGGGTCGCCGTGCCGGAAGCGATCAGCACTGCGTTGCACGCTGCCAGAGCGAGGTGGGATTTGCCGTCGAGCAAGGTCACCGGCAGATCACGGCCGGCGAGCAGTTCTTCAAGTTGCACACGGCGTTCCGGACTGGCACACGGCATGACAAAACGCACACCGGGGCGCAGGGCGCGCAGGCGTTGGGCGGTATCGAGAAACAATGCGCCGAGACGACCGACTTCACCGCCACGACTGCCCGGCATCAACGCGACCAGCGGCCCGTCGGGCAGGCCCAATTCGGCACGCGCAGCGGCGCGATCGGCTTGCAGCGGAATGGCGTCAGCCAGCGAGTGACCGACAAACCGCACCGGCACGCCCTTCTCTTCGTAGAATTTGGCTTCGAACGGGAACAGCGTAAGCATCAGATCACAACCTTCGCGAATCTTCAGCACGCGCTTCTGCCGCCACGCCCACACCGAAGGGCTCACGTAATGCACGGTTTTGATCCCGGCCTGACGCAGCTTGAGTTCGATATTGAGGTTGAAGTCCGGGGCATCAATGCCGATGAACGCGTCAGGCTTCTCGGCAATCAGCGTGGCTATCAGCTTCTTGCGGCGTTTGAGCAACTCACGCAGCCGGCCGAGCACCTCAACCAACCCCATGACCGACAAGCGCTCCATGGGAAAGTAGGAACTCAGGCCTTCGGCCTCCATCAACGGACCACCGACACCGATGAACTCGACCGACGGATGTTGTGCCTTGAGGGCACGCATGAGCCCGGCACCGAGAATGTCACCGGAAGCCTCCCCCGCCACCAGCGCAATACGCAAATTGGCCATGATCAGCGGGTGATGCCGCGAGTCGACGACTCGATGGAATCGCGGAACACAGCGACTTCCGGGAACTGCGCAGCAGGTCCTGCCAGGTCGGCCAATGCCTGCTCAACCGTCAGCCCTTGGCGATAGACAGTTTTATAGGCACGGCGCAGCGCGTGTATCGCGTCATCGCTGAACCCGCGACGGCGCATGCCCTCAAAGTTCATGCTGCGGGCTTCGGCCGGGTTGCCGAATACCGTGACGAACGCTGGAACGTCTTTGCCGATCGCCGTGCCCATACCAGAAAAGCTGTGGGCGCCAATGTGGCAATACTGGTGCACCAGGGTAAACCCGGAGAGGATCGCCCAATCGTCAACGTGCACGTGGCCAGCCAACGCGGTGTTGTTGACCAGAATGCAGTTATTGCCGATGACACTGTCATGGCCGATGTGGGCATAAGCCATGATCAGGTTGTGATCGCCCAACGTGGTTTCCGAACGGTCCTGAACGGTACCACGGTGAATCGTCACGCCTTCACGGATGACGTTATGGTCACCGATCACCAAGCGGGTTTCTTCGCCCTTGTACTTCAAATCGGGCGTGTCTTCGCCTACCGAGGAGAACTGGTAAATGCGATTGTGTTTACCGATGCGGGTCGGACCTTTGAGGATCACATGTGGCCCGATCACGGTACCCTCGCCGATTTCCACACCTGCGCCGATGATCGACCACGGGCCGACCTCGACGCCGTCAGCCAGAACGGCGGACGGATCGATGATTGCGCGAGGGTCAATCAAACTCATACTTTTTGTTCCGCGCAGATGATCTCGGCCGAGCAGACCGGCTTGCCATCAACCGAAGCCTGGCATTCGAATTTCCAGATCTTGCGCTTGCAGCTGATGAACGTGGCTTCAAGAATCAACTGGTCGCCCGGTTTAACCGGCTGGCGGAAGCGCAGTTTGTCCGAACCTACGAAGTAATACAGGGTGCCGTCGGCCGGTTTGACGTCGAGCATTTTGAAACCGAGGATCCCTGCAGCCTGAGCCATCGCTTCGATGATCAGCACGCCCGGCATGATTGGATGCGCTGGGAAGTGGCCATTGAAGAACGGTTCATTGATGCTGACATTCTTGTAGGCGCGAATTCGCTTGCCTTCAGTGTCCAGCTCCACCACCCGGTCCACCAGCAGGAACGGGTAACGGTGAGGCAAGTATTCGCGAATCTCGTTGATGTCCATCATTTCGGGGGGAAGCCTATGTAAAGATTGGGAGCGCGACTGACGCGCACTCCTCTAGCAAATCAAGGAGGCAGTCTAGCGGCTGTGCACACTTGATATGGAAATGGTATCAGCCATCTGATGAAGCATTGCCGTCAGGGGTCACTTCCCCTACGCGCTTTTCCAGCTGTTTCAAACGTCGCGCGATGTCATCGAGCTGACGGATGCGTGCCGCGCTTTTGCGCCATTCGGCAGCCGGTTGCATGGCTGTGCCGGAAGAATAGGCACCCGGCTCGGTAATCGAGTGGGTCACCATGGTCATCCCGGTCAGGAAAACGTTGTCGCAAATATCAATGTGCCCGACCAGACCGACACCGCCGGCCAGCATGCAATGCTTGCCGATTTTGGTGCTGCCGGAGATGCCCACACACGCAGCCATCGCGGTGTGGTCACCGACCTGGACGTTGTGAGCAATCTGGATCTGGTTGTCGAGCTTTACACCATTGCCGATCACGGTATTGGCCAACGCACCGCGGTCGATGGCGGTATTCACGCCGATCTCCACATCGTCACCGATGGTCACACCACCAATCTGGGCGATTTTCTGCCAGATACCCTTCTCATTGGCAAAGCCGAAGCCTTCGCCACCGAGTACGGCACCGGACTGAATAACCACACGCTTGCCGATGTGCACATCGTGATACAGCGTCACCCGTGGAGCGAGCCAGCCGCCCTCACCGATTTCACTGCGCGCACCGATGACACAATGGGCGCCCAGAGTGACCTGCGCACCAATTCGCGCACCCGCCTCGATCACCACAAACGCACCGATGCTGGCGGTTGGATCAACCACTGCATCAGCAGCAATAACCGCTGAAGGATGGATACCCGCAGTGGCTTTTGGCTTGGGGTCGAACAAGTGAGAGATGCGTGCGTAGGCCAGATAGGGATCCGGCACCACCAGTGCATTACCGGCAAAACCCTCGGCGTCCGCTTCTTTGAGCAGCAACGCGGCTGCCTGAGAACCGGCAAGGAATTTGCGATATTGCGGATTTGCCAGAAAGCTCAACTGAGCTGGGCCAGCCTCTTGCAAAGTGGCTAGCCCAGTAATTTGCTTCTCCGGGTCGCCACGCAGGGTGGCGCCGAGGAACTCGGCCAACTGGCCGAGCTTGATAGTCACGGTCATGGGTTACTTCAGCTGATTCATGCGCTCGATAACCTGGCGCGTGATGTCGTACTGAGGTTTGACATCGATCACTGCACCACGCTCGAACACCAGGTCAAAACCACCTTTCTTGATGACTTCTTCCACTGCGCCATCCAGCTTTGGCTTCAGTTGCTTGAGCATTTCGCGGTCGGCAACGGCTTTGGCTTCGTTCAGTTCTTTGGACTGGAACTGGAAGTCACGGGCCTTTTGCTTGAATTCAAGCTCCAAACGCTCACGTTCGCCTTGCTGCATCTTGTCACCACCGGCCATCAGACGATCCTGAATGCCTTTGGCGCTGCTTTCCAGAGTCTTCAGTTTGGTCAGTTGAGGACCGAACTTCTTCTCGGCATCCACGGCATACTTCTTCGCCGCGTCGGATTCCAGCAAGGCCATCTGATAGTTCAGAACAGCGATTTTCATGTCGGCGAAAGCCGGGCCTGCCACCAATACGGAGGCCAGGAGAACCAATTGAGTCAACTTACGCACGATGCACTCCTACAAAATCCATTGTCGTTATCTTGGGTCAGACGCTTAGAACGTCTGGCCGAGGGAGAATTGGAACACTTGAGTTTCAGCGTCATCCGGTTTCTTGATCGGCATGGCCAACGCGAAGCTCAGAGGACCCAGTGCGGTGACCCAGGTCACACCTACACCGACGGAACTTGCCATGTTGCTCAGGCTGATGTCGTTGCACTTGGTGTTGGACGACGAGCCGTTTGCATTGGTGGTGTCCTTGCACTGCGAGTCGAAAACGTTACCCACGTCCCAGAATACCGAAGTACGCAGGGAACGCTGATCCTTGACGAATGGCATCGGGAACAAAACTTCCAGACCACCCTGAATCAGGACGTTGCCACCGAATGGCAGTGGATCCTGGTCCGGATCCAACGAGGTGCCCGGGTTATTGCCACGGCTCGGAGTACTGCGTGGACCAAGGGTACTGTCCTTGAAGCCACGTACCGAGTTGAAACCACCAGCATAGTAGTTTTCATAGAACGGCAAGCCGTCTGTGGAACCATAACCGTCGCCATAACCCAGCTCGGTGTGCATACGCAGAGTGTAGTTTTCAGTGATCGGCTGGAACAGCTGACCACGGTAGTCAAGTTTGAAGAACGACAGGTCGCTGCCGGGAATGGTGGTTTCCAGGGTCAGGCTCTGGGAACGACCACGGGTCGGCATTACACCCTTGTTCAAAGTCGACTCGGACCAGCCGGCCGAAGCCTTGAAGTTCAGATACTGATCGCCTTCCTTGTTAACGAAGTCGAAAATCTCGTCAACGGTGTATTGACCGGTGTTGATCTTGTCTTGCTGTGCAGACAGACCGAAGGTCAGTCGCGAAGTCTCGCTGATCGGGTAGCCAACGTTAACGCCAGCACCCAGGCTGTCTACGGCATAGCTCGAAATATCGGCGTCGAGTTCATCGTAGTCAGTGGTGCGGTAGAACGCGTTGTAACCCAGGCTTACGCCGTCGGCGGTCCAGTAGGGGTCAACGTAGCCGAAGTTGTAGCGGCTCTGGTATTCGCTTCGGGTCAGACCGATGCTGACGCGGTTACCGCTACCGAGGAAGTTGTTCTGGGTGATCGAACCACCGAGGATCAGACCAGCACTCTGGGCGAAACCGACACTGGCGGTAATCGAACCAGAAGCCTGCTCTTCAACGCTGTAGTTAACATCAACCTGGTCATCGACGCCCGGAACAGCAGGGGTTTCGACGTTGACCTCTTTAAAGAAGCCCAGACGCTCAAGACGGGTCTTGGACTGGTCGATCAGGTAAGTCGAAGCCCAGCCACCTTCCATCTGACGCATTTCACGACGCAACACTTCGTCTTCCGACTTGGTATTACCACGGAAGTTGATGCGGTTGACATAAGCACGCTTGCCCGGATCGACGGCAAACAGGATATCCACAGTGTGGTCATCATCGTGCGGCTGAGGCACACCGTTGACGTTGGCGAAGGTGTAACCCTCGTTACCCAGACGACGGGTGATCAGTTCGGAAGTAGTGGTCATCAGCTTGCGCGAGAACACCTGGCCTTTCTGCACCAGCAGCAGGGACTTGACCTGATCTTCAGGGACTTTGAGATCACCGCTGAGTTTGACGTCACGAACGGTGTACTTCTCGCCTTCGGTCACGTTGACAGTGATGTAGACGTGCTTCTTGTCCGGGGTGATGGACACCTGGGTCGAGGCGATATCCATGTTGATATAGCCGCGGTCCAGGTAGTAGGAACGCAGACGCTCCAGGTCACCGGACAGTTTTTCACGGGCATATTTGTCATCGTTCTTGAAGAACGACAGCCAGTTGGTGGTCTTCAGCTCGAACAGGTCGGTCAGGTCTTCCTCAGGGAAAACCGTATTACCCACCACGTTGATGTGCTGAATGGCCGCAACGGTGCCTTCGTTGATCTTCACTTTCAGGCCAACGCGGTTACGCGGCTGCGATACCACTTCGGTATCGACCGTTGCCGAATAGCGACCTTGCGCGACGTACTGGCGCTGCAGTTCGTTACGCACACCTTCGAGGGTGGCACGCTGGAAGATTTCGCCTTCGGCCAGACCGGATTGCTTGAGGCCTTTCATCAAGTCTTCAGTGGAGATCGCCTTGTTGCCCTCGATCTCGATACTGGCAACCGACGGACGTTCGACGACCGTGATCACCAGAACGTTGCCTTCGCGGCCCAGCTGGATGTCTTGAAAGAAAAGATCGGAAGAGCACAGTTGAACTCAGTCACGATTCAGCATCTCGTATGCCGTATCATTGTAGGGAAGGGGACCCGGGGGGGCGGGGGGGGGGCCCCGGCGTTTTATTGTT